>CAKMQH010000060.1 GCA_927911515.1 uncultured Neisseria sp. | reverse complement strand
TAGCTTCGCAGAAACTCAGCCTTGCTTCGCAAGACGTCGTTTTCAGGCTGCCTGAAACCGTTGAAGCTGCGGTACTCTGTTCCCTCTCCTGTGGGAGAGGGTTAGGAGAGGGCTTACTGCGGCTGCGGAAAAGTTGGTTTGCGCGGCAACTGTTTTGCCCTCTCCCCGGCCCTCCCCCACGGGGGGAGGGGGCGGGTTGCTGGGCGTCGTAGGTTGGGTTGTCAAACCCAACGGTTTTTACGGTTGCGGCGGGTGTTGGGTTTTCAACCCAACCTACGGTGTTGCCGTGATTTTCATTTTGGCGCGACCCATTACGCTCGTTTTGGCGAAACTCGCCGCATTCTTTTTCAGACGACCTATCGGCTTTGTCAGATTCAATAATCCGTACGGAATCTTCACTTCCCCAAACACCGCCTTGCGCGTCTTTCCATGCTATTTCGGGCAGTCGTTCGTGATAAAACGCAAACAGCGCTTCGTCATCGACCAACACGTCTTGCTTGCGCGATTTGTGTTCGAGTTCGGTAATTTCCTTAATCAGCTTTTTGTTGTGGACAAAAAATTCCGCTTTCAAATCGCATTCCTGCGCCACCAACGCGCTGCGGATAAAGATTTCGCGCGCTTCTTCGGGGGCGATTCTGCCGTAGGACACGGGGCGGCGTGGCAAGACGGTCAGGCCGTAGAGCGTTACCCGTTCGCTGGCGATGACTTCGCCGCGTTTTTTGTTCCCAGTGCGGCTCGAAATAGTGGTAGCGGACGAGGTGCGGCGCTTCCTGCTCGATCCATTCGGGCTGGATGGCGGCCACGTCGCGGGCATAAAGTTTTGTCGTTTCAACGAGTTCTGCCGCCATCACCCATTTGGGTTTGGCTTTGAACAGGGCGGAGGCGGGGAAAAGGTGGAAGCGGCTGCCGCGCGCGCCAGTGTAGTCGTTGCCGTCGGGCGATTTCATGCCGATGTTGGCGATGAGGCCGGTGAGCAGAGCGCGGTGGATTTGTTCGTAGCCTGCTTCTTTGGCGGCGCGGATTTGGGCGCGGTGTTGTTTCTTATCCAACTGTTTTTGTTTAAGTTTGGCGGATAAGTCTTGGTCCCCCGCATTTTCAGACGACGTCAGTTGCCTGACTTCGGGAGGCCGTCTGAAAGCGGCTTCCTTGGTGGTCAAACCCATTTCAATCGCGGTTTGGGCAAGCTGGTGGTGCAGCTCGCGCCACTCGCGCATCCGCAGGTGCGACAGGAAATATTGGCGGCACCACTGCACCAACTGCTTGTTGGACAAGCCTTTGTCGCGCTCGCGCTGAAAGCTGTCCCAAATGTTCAGATAGGCAAGGAAATCGGACTGCTTGTCGGTAAAAACGCTCGTGCGCCTTGGCAGCGGCATCCCGTGCTTCCAAAGGCCGCTCACGCGGGTCTTGAATCGACAGCGCGGACGCAATCACCAGTATTTCCGCCATGCAGTCGTGTTTCTTCGCCGCCAGCAAAATGCGCGCGATTTTCGGGTCGATGGGCAGGCGCGCCATTTGTTCGCCGAGTTTGGTCAGGCGGTAGCGGGGGTGTTTGACGGGGTGGTTTTCAGGCTGCCTGAAAGGGTGTGGGTGTTTTGCATGGTGTTGTTTTGAATGGGATTGGATAAGTGCAGGCTGCCTGAAAACAGGGTGGCCTGTTTTCTATTGGGATTGCCTGCCCGCATGTTTGGCCGGTAATTGTTGGATAAAACGGCGGGCTGATGCCCGCCTGCAAACCATCGGTTGTATCTGTGGGGCGGGTTATGCCGCTTTCTGGCTGACGGATTCTGCTTCCATATCGTTCAATAGCCGTACTAATGCACGCCCGACGGCATAGGCCAGGTTGACGGGGACGGCGTTGCCGATTTGTCTGTATTGTGCGCCGAGCGAGCCTTCAAACTGCCAGTCGTCGGGGAAGGTTTGGATGCGGGCATATTCGCGCACGGTCAGCGGGCGGGTTTCTTCGGGGTGGCAGCGTTCGGTCTGTTTTTGCGCAGGGGCGCAGGTCAGCGTCAGACTGGGTTCGTCCCAGGCCAGCCGCCGCGCCATGCCCGTTTTACCGCCGCCGAGGAAATAGCTTTTCTGCATGTATTCGCGCTGTAATGCGTCGGGCAGGTCTTTCCAATAGCCGCCTGCGGGTACTTGCGCCATGATTTCCGCCTTGCGCTGCGGGTATTTCTGCCCTGCCGACTGAGGTACGTCGTTTTCGTAAAGTTCGCCCGCTTTCAGTGCGTCTTGCAGGGTCAGGATGCGGTGGTAGGGCGATGGCCAGTGGAACTCGACTTTATCCGCCAAATCTTTGCGGATGCCGATTAAGAACAGGCGTTCGCGCTTTTGCGGTACTTTGTAAAACACGGCTTTAAGTACGCGGGGCGGCACGAGGCAATAGCCGAGTTCATCGATAATATCGGTAATCGCCGCCAGCGTGCGCCCTTCGTCATGCGCCAGCAGCCCGCGCACGTTTTCGGCTACAAATACTTTGGGATTGGTTTCTTTCACGGCACGGGCAAACTCGAAAAACAGTGTGCCGCGCGTGTCTTCAAAGCCTAATTTTTTACCCGCATAGGAAAACGCCTGACACGGAAATCCGCCCGACAGGATGTCGATTTGGTCGCGGTAGGGGGTAAAGTCCAGTTTGGCAATATCGCCTTCCACCACATTCCAATTCGGGCGGTTTTTCCGCAGGGTTTTGCAGGCTGCCGCGTCGATTTCATTGAGCAATACGGATTCGAACCCGGCCTGCTCCATGCCGATTGCCAAGCCACCCGCACCTGCGAACAGCTCCAAAAGTTTATATGGGCGTTTCGGGCGTATGGCGAGTTCTTCCTGCCAGCGGCTGTCGAATAAAAGACGGGCTTCTTCAAATACTTCAAGCTGGTCGCGGCTGTACAGGCGGTAGTTGTTGTCGGTTTGGCGTTGCGGGACAAGTGTGCCGTTTTTGTCCCAACGGCGCAGGGTCTCTTTTGAAATACCCAATATATCGGCAACTTGGGCGATGGTGTAGTGTTCGGGGCTTTGCATGATTTGGGTAAACCTTGGTTATGGTTATTAGTGGTGCATACTCTAAACGGAAACAATCAAGCCGTCAAACATTATTCATGGTTACTTAATTTCTGCACGGTTTCGCTGGCGGCAAGCATTTTGACAATGCGTTCGAAATCTTTGCTGAAATCGGCCTCCACTGCAACCGAGCCGATGGCGTTGATGAGTTCGTGATAAAAACCCTCGTCGCCCGTCAGCCTGTGCCACAAGTCTCTGCCGACAACGACATCATAGTCGTATTGCTCTGTAATACGGCGGTAATGCCCGCTCAAATCTTCCGGTTCGCCGTACAGTACGCCGACTATCATGTCGTCGTTGGGGATTTTCAAATTGTTGGTGCGAGACAGGTTGCGTACCGCTTTGAAATGTCCGGCAATGGTTTCTACATCATCGGCATTGATGGTATTTGGCCCCGCTTTAAGCTGGCAGTATTTTTTGCGCCCGTCGGTTTGGTCGGTAAATTCGATGTCCATGCCGCTGGCGGTGCTGCCGACGGCATTTTGAATGGCGGAAATAAAGCCCTGCATATTCTGCCCGAACGATGTGTTGATGGACGTACCCAACACGCGCGGAAACAGCAGGGCTTTGGCGATGCTTTCGGGGCTGGAATTGCCCGTCAGAAAGTTGGCAAGGTAAACCGTTAGAAACGGATTGATGTTGAACTGTTTGGGGTCGGTCAACTTTTCGGTATTTTGATGTGGTTTTGCGCGATTCGGTCGCGAAACCACTGTTTGGCGGCATCCAATATTTTTTGTTTTTGTTTTGCGTTTAAAGACATGGTATTTCCTTTATCAAGTTAAAAATAACAGTTTGCGCAGGCTGCTTTTTATTTCAGACGACCTTTTTTTCAGGTAGCCTCTTCCACCGCCCCCAATTCCAGCAACACCTGAAAACCGTCATTGATATACCGCTGGTCCGGTGCTTCGAGGAATGGGAATGCCGCCACATCGCCCAGTTTCAACGCTGCCATGCGCAGGATGACGGCGGCCAGGTTGCTGCGGACGATTTCGGGGTCGGTGAATTCGGTGCGGCTGTTGAAATCTTCTTCTGAAAACAGTCGGATACACACACCTGCGGAGACGCGTCCGCAGCGGCCGGAGCGTTGGCGGGCGGCGGCTTGGGAGATTTTTTCGACATGAAGCAGCTCCACTTTTGCCCGTGCGGAATAGCGTTTGACGCGCGCGAGGCCGGTGTCGATGACGTATTTGATGCCTGGCACGGTGAGCGAGGTTTCGGCGACGTTGGTTGCTAACACGATGCGGCGTTTCGCGCC
>CAKMQH010000059.1 GCA_927911515.1 uncultured Neisseria sp. | reverse complement strand
CCTTTTCCATGGCGGTCGAGTGCGATGGCGACAGCGGCGGGGCATTGCGCCTTCAGCTTCAATCGAATTTGACCGATTCACGCACAGATGTTCCCGCAGAAATCGTCGTCGATAATCAATACTCGACCTTTGAGCGGCGCACCGACTAACACACCGCCTTCGCCGTGGTCTTTCGCTTCTTTTGCGGTTGTAGGCAAACGGCACGTTCACGCCTTTTTCCGCCAGCATCATCGCCGTTGCCGCCGCCAAAATAATGCCTTTGTAAGCCGGGCCGAACAGCATGTCGAATTTCACGCCGCTCTCAATAATCGCCTGCGCGTAAAACTTTGCCAGTTGCAGCGTCGATGCGCCGTCGTTAAACAGTCCGGCGTTGAAAAAATAAGGCGACTGACGGCCTGCCTTGGTCGTGAATTCACCGAATTTCAATACATTCTGCGCCAGCGCAAACTTGAGGAAATCTTGACGGAAATCGGACATTTTGCTTCTTTCGAAAGATATTGATTTATAAAGGAAGAGATTATAAAGGATTCATGAGGAAAATGCAGGTCGTCTGAAAAAGTGGGTTGGTTTGATGCGTTTCCTGCTAATGAATTGTTAGCTTGGTTATAGTTTAGTTATATTTTGTTTATAAATTTACTTGAATTAACTATTGCATATGGGTTGGCTTATCTTTTTAGTATAAAATGTCTAAGTCATTGATTCAGGTGCATCGCAAGCACAATCAAGACTTGTTTCCGAATACAGAAACTTCGAGACCCGATTTTAAAAGGATGATACGACATGAAAAAAGTACTTGCATTGATTTGTACAGCAACTTTGGCTGCCTGCGGAGGCGGGGGCGGTGGTGGAAATTCCACTCCTTCTTCACAATCTACGCCTAACGCAGGTCCAAGCAACCCACCAACGTCGCAGAAGCCTGCAACTCCTCCATCAACGACAACTCCTGCAAAACCTGAGACGGGTAAAACGCCGACTACTCCTAAAACTTCTACACCCCCTAAAACGCCTACTGCTCCTAAAACTCCTGCTACTCCGGCGGTTCCTACCGCCGCACAGCAAACAGTTGGTGGTAACAGCATTGCCATTGATAATAGCAATATCAAACACATCCGCGTTGACGGTGTGGATTTCGATTTGACCCAAAGCGGCGGTGTTTCTTTGAATAATTGGAAAGGCAAAGTCCCTGGTTTTATTTCAGGAATTGCATCCGGCGAGCCGAAATCCGTACAGAAATTCTTGGTCAATACTGCTTCAGCAAATGCTACTGCCGGCGTGTTGGAAGTTAACGGCAAAAAACAAGCTTTCTTCAGCGGACACTTTACGCCCGCAGCCGAGCTGCCTAAAGGACAAGTCCATTACAGCACCAGCGTTGCTTCTATGCATAGCGGCGCAAATTACGATATTACTCGCACGGATTTGACTGCTAATTTTGACAGCAAAAAATTAACAGGCACTATCTCTCGTGATGCTAAATTTGGCGGCAACATTCCTGTTAATGCCCAAATTAGCGGCAACAAATTTGACCAATCCGGTGCGACCGAAGTCAAAGGCGGTTTCTTTGGCAAAAATGCAGCGGAAGTTGCAGGCGGATTCTCTAGCGGCAATACGGTAGGCGCATTCGTCGGCTCGAAGAAATAATCTTCCGGTAAACGGTATTGTAAATAAAGGTCGTCTGAAAACGAGGTTTTCTGGTTTCAGAGACCTTTTGCTTTGGTACGCTTTTTAATTTTTTGTATTCGGCTATTATCTGTGTCAAATGGTGGTGGAGATACATAGTGGGTTGATGCCAAAATTCCCAGCTTCTATCGTATATAACGATTGATAAAAGAAGAGGGATAAAGAATTCATGAGGAAAATGCAGGTCGTCTGAAAGGGAGGTTGTGGAAAAGTGGGAAGAAATCAAATCTTGATTTTCAGACGACCTTTTAGTCTGTCTCAATCCGATAAAATAAAAACCCCGCTGGGAAGCGGGGTTTTTGGGATGTTTCGATTAAGGTTTAGCGTAGCCGTGTACGCCGTTGTATGGAGAAGGAATCCAGCCTTCATCCACTGCAGGACGCTCGCCTTGACCTTCAATTGTTTGACCCGGAGCAACTTGTTTGGTAACAACGCTGCGGATTTTCACGTCAACGCGACGATCAGGCTCGATACATGCGATCAGAGCAGAACGTTTTTTTGGCTTTAGATACTTTTTTGCCCAGTCTTGAAACTTCGGCTTCACAAGTAGCAGTCATTTGAGCTTGAGATTCGCCCAAGCCGGCTGCGGAGATCTTGTTGGAAGGAACACCGCGGTTAACCAGGTAGTTGGCAACTACGTTGGCACGACGCTCAGACAGGTTTTGGTTGTACTCTTCAGAACCCATGAAGTCGGTGTGACCTTCAACACGTACGGTTTGTACGTTTGCGTTGCTCAGGCGTTGAGCCAGGCTGTCCAGGTTTTCTTGAGCTTCAGGACGCAGGATGTCTTTGTCGAAGCCGAACAGGGTTTTCGCAGACAGGGAAACAGTTTCGTCAACGTATTCGGGAGCTTGTTGAACTGCGGCTACCGCTTCGCGGTCACCACATTCGACACGACCTTGGGTTTCTTTGTCGAAGTAGCTGTTTTTCCAGCACTCGCCGTAGTTGTTACGGACGATTTCTTGAGATTGGCTGCTTACGGTGTAGCCGTGTTTGGTGTGCGCTTCACTTGCCATTGCAGTGCCTGAAGCAACCAATGCAACGAACAATGCGCTTAATTTCAGCTGTTTGGTCATTTTATTCCCTCATCAAAATTGTTATGCGGCGGATACAGGAAGCAGCCGCAGCAAATTACCAATATACAGGCCGCAGCATAAAACAGCGGCAAATCGGATATATCAGTTTGCACTATAAAGAAGCATGGCACAGACTGTCAATACTCGATGCCTTGATAAAAACATGAAACTGCTTGCCTCCTAATGGTGAATCATGCCTAAAAATCAAGCTTGTGTCATTTATTTATTAGGAAATTCGGGTCTGTTTCTATTTGCAGTTGCGGAAACGCAACAAGAGTTTGCGTGCTGTAAAGACGGTTTTCATAGTTTATATGTATAGTTTTATTGAAAACAAAAACTTCCTTGTGCGTTTTTTGGATGTCCGACAAATCCGGCAAAATATGTTAAATTATGTGCCGCTTGTCGTATAAAACATACAAACACAATACAACCGGACTACCTATGAAATTACAGCAATTGCGGTATGCATTGGAGGTGTACCGCCATAATTTGAATGTATCTGAGGCTGCGGATGCGCTATTTACTTCGCAACCGGGTATTTCCAAGCAAATCCGCCTTTTGGAAGAAGAGCTGGGTGTGCAGATTTTTATACGCAGCGGCAAGCGCGTGGTGTCTGTTTCTCAGCCGGGTAAGGCGGTGCTGGAGATTTCGGAACGGATTTTGCGCGATGTCCAAAATATTAAGAATATCGGCAGTGAGTTTACCGATCACGACAGCGGTTCTCTGACGATTGCGACGACGCATACGCAGGCACGCTATGCGCTGCCTTTGATCGTGGCGAATTTTGTGAAGCGTTATCCGAGGGTCAATTTGACGATTAAGCAGGGGAGTCCTGCGGCGATTGCGCAAATGGTCAGTAATGGCGAGGCAGATATTGCGATTGTGACGGAGCGGATTGACGATCATCCCGAACTGAGCAAGTTGACGTGTGATGAATGGAATCATGCGGTCATCGTGCCGAAAGAACATCCTTGTTGGAATGCATGAATCCTTTAAGTATCGAGGACTTGGCTTCGTTTCCTTTGATTACTTACGAATTTGCATTTAATCAGGGCGGCAGTATTGCGCGTGCTTTTAATAAGGCGCATTTGGATAATCCTGATGTGGTTTTGTCGGCAGCGGATACGGATGTGTTGAAGACTTATGTCCGACTGGGGCTCGGGGTCGGGTTGATGGCGAAGATGGCATTTGATCCGGAGAAAGATTCGGATTTGGAATTGGTCGATGCGGCGCATCTGTTTGAGCCTTCGCCCATTTGGATGGCGGTGCGCTCGGATACTTATCTTCGCGGTTATACCTACGATTTTATCGAAATGTTCTCGCCGAAGCTGACGCGGGATGTGGTGGACCGTATTCTTTATACGCCGGTGGTCGAAGATTTCTCTATTTGATTTTGGGTATGGCAAGAGGTCGTTTTGAAAAGCAGAAATGTTTTTCAGACGACCTTTTTTAGTGTTATTGATATTGGTTGGATGCTTTGAAATTCAATGTGTTAAGCACAGACAAAAACGCCGGACAAAAAAACGCCTCCTGCCGGGAGCTGGCGGAGGCTATCCAAGAAGTTTTAAAAAAGTAACCCTAAAGAACTATGAAACTAGTCAGAAAGAACTATATTACTAATCTGAACGGTTTGCAAGCTCGTTGAACGGTCTTAAATTAACTTTACGTCCGAACAAGGCTTGGATTTCGGGTTGATGGCTGATGCCGATGACGAGTGTGTCGGGAAGGTTTTGCTTGAGAATTTGCATCAGCGTCAATGCGGATTCGCCGTCGAGCTGGTTGGTGGCTTCGTCGAGGAACAGGATTTGCGGTTTGTGCAGCAGCGCGCGGACGAGGCTGAGGCGTTGCTGTTCGCCGCCGGAGAGGATGCCGTGCCATTCGTATGGTTCGTCTAAATTATCTTTCAGGCGGCCTAGTCCGACTTGTTCCAAGGTCGTCTGAATAAGTCGGTCGTCTTGACAGGCGGGGTGGGGATAGCTGACGGTGTGGCGCAGGGTGTCGGCGGGGAGGTAGGGGCGTTGGGGCAGGAAGAGGAGGCTGCCGTCGAGGGCGAAGCTGCCTTGGTAATACGGCCACAAGCCTGCGAGGGCGCGCAACAGGGTGGATTTGCCGATGCCGCTTCTGCCTTCGAGCAATACCCATTCGGGGGCATGAGCTTTGAGGTTGATGTGGCTGAGCAGAGGGCTGCCGGTTTGGGTGTGGACGGTGAGGTTTTGCAGGACGAGGATACCGCCTTGGCGGCGGTTGTTTAAAGTCGGGGCGGGTGCGGACGTTGGGCGGGCGGCGCTTCTGCCTTCCTGTTCTACTTGTTCCAATGCCGTCTGAAAACCGGAGAGGCGTTCGACGACTGCCGCCCATTCGATGAGGCGGCGGTAGGAGTCGGTGAACCAGCCGAAGCTGTCTTGGACGCGGGCAAACGATGTGCGGGTCTGCATCATGTCGCCGAAGGTCATGGTTTTGGCGAGGTACATGGGCAGGGTGGCGAGGATGGGGATGAAGATGCTGATGCGCACATAGGTCGCCCAGAAGGTTTCTTGGCGGAATTCGCAGTTGGTGAGCCGCCGCCAGTTGTCGTGGATGCGGAGGTAGCGTTGTTTCAGACGGCCTGTTTCGGCTTCGCCGCCGTTGTAAAAGGCGATTTGTTCGGCGTGGTCGCGCACGCGCAGGAGGGCGGCGCGGTAGTCGGCTTCGCGGTGCTGGCGGTCGATGTTGAGGTTTTTGAGTTTGCGGCCGACGAGGTGGGCAATCAGGGTGCTGATGACGGAATAAATCAGGGCAACCCAGACGAGGTAGCCGTGTATGGTGATGTAGCGCCCGCCGATGTTGAAGGTCTGCACGCCGGAGAGCGTCCACAATACGGCGACGAACGCGCTGAATTTGGCAATATTATTGATAAAGGAGCGGAACAGTCCGATGCTTTTGTCGGCGAGGAGGTAGATGTCTTCGGCGATGCGCTGGTCGGGGTTGTCGGGTTCGCCGGTCAGGCGCAAGCGGTAGTGTTTGTGGCCTTCGAGCCAGTTTTGCTGGAATTGTTCGGTCAGGTGGGTGCGCCAGCGGAAGATGAGGCGTTTTGCAGCCAGTCGCCGCAGACGATGCAGCCGATAATCATCGCCATGTAGCCGAGGTATTCGACAATGAGCGCGGGCATGGACGCGCCGTCAAACGCAGCCAGCGCGTCGTAGAAACGTTTGTCCCACGCGGCGATCCAAACGCTGATGGTGATGGAGCAAAGGGTGAAGCCGATGAGGATGGCAAGCATCAGCCATTGGATGCGTCCGTGCGCCCCTGTCCAGAAAGGGCGGGCGAGTCGGGAGAATTTTTTGAGGATGTTCATGGATGGTGTGTTGGTACGAATAACGGGAGGTCGTCTGAAAATCTACATTAGCGGGGGAACGGTATCAGACACGCTATCCGAAACTTTTGTTTCCCGCTGGGTTTCAGACGACCGTTTGCAGATGTTCAAATAAAAATACCGATGCCGTCATGTCGGTATGAACGGGCATGACGGCAGGGGCAAGAGGTCGTCTGAAAGCCGGATGGTGTTTTCAGACGACCTCGCTTTATAAAATGGCTACATCCTCCACTTGAAGTTCAAGGTTACATTGCGCGGTTGTCCGTAGAAATGTCCTTGGTAGGTAGCGCGGTGGGCGTAACTTTCGTAATAGCGTTTGTCGGTCAGGTTGTCGATTTTCAGGCTGAGTTTGGCGTGCTTGGAGGGGTCGTATTGTACGGCTGCATTCCAAACGGCGTAACCGCCCAAATATTGTTTCTCTCCGTTCACCATAATCGGGCTGGATTTGCTTTGGACGTTCACACCGCCGCCCACCGTCCATTTGCGCGCCGCACCGGGCAGGCGGTACATGGTATTGAGGCGGAAGATATGTCGGGGCGTGTGCTGGCTGAAATCGACCCCTCGACCGTTGCGCTCTGCGGTACGCTCGGCGGCGGTGGAGGTATAACGCCTTTTGTTGAAGGTGTAACCTGCGAAAATCTGCCAGTCGTCGGTGATGTTGCCGGCAATTTCGGCATCAATACCGCGGCTTTCCATGCGTACAGGCGTGTAGATGGCGCGGTCGCCGCGTACCCAAGGACGGATATTGCCCGTTGCGAGGTCTTTTCCCAACCATGTGTCTGTGGGTTGGTTGTGTTTTTCGGTTTGAAACAGGGCGAGGGTGGTGTTCAATTTATTGTTGTTCCACGTGCCTTTCCAGCCGATTTCGTAGCTGTTGCCCATTACAGGCGGCAAGAGCTTGTCATTGATGTCGTAATAATCGCCCGAGTATTTGAAAATGCTGGTGTAACTTGCATATAGGTTTTGTTGCGGGGTGATGTCGTAGGTAATGCCTGCGTAGGGGATGAAACGGCCTTTTTTATAGTGGCTGTCGGGTGTTTTCATCCATGACAGATGTTGTGACTGCCGCCAGCGGCTGTAACTCGTGCCTAGCAGGATGTGCCATTTGTCGGCAATGTTCAGGCGGGTGGCTATGGTCGCCGTGTGGGTGTCGGGAACGGTTTTACGAATTTCGAGATTGCGGGCCGTGTTCCAATCAGGTTTGGCAATTTCATCACCCGTCCAAGAAAAAACAGGATAGTTGCCATCTTTCAAGGCGTGCCCCGCCACATATTGTCGAATTTTTCTTTGGTGTATTCGTAGCCCGCGTAAAACTCATGTTCGCGGCCGAACCAATCAAATTTTCCTTCTAAATCGCTTTGCACAGTCCATTGACTGTTGTTGCGGTCGCTTCTGCCAGTATAACCGTCACTCAATGTGCCTGCGGGCGAAATATTTTGCCGCTGCGGGACGTAACCATATTCGGTAACGGATTTGTTGCGGCGGTAATCGACGGAAGTGGTCAGATTCCAACGATCGCCGAAATGGTGCTTCCATTCGGCGAATATATTGGCTTTTTTGTAATCCGCACGGTTCCAGTTCGCACCCAAATAGCTGTCGCGCGGCAATCGTAGGTCGCTGCCGTCGGGATTGGCGGGCAGCCCGAACAGGGAAGGTACATCTTTTTCACGGTGGTACATCGCACTCAACGTCAGCATATCGTTTTCCCCGACTTGTTTGTCGATAACGCCGTAAATGATCCCTTTATTGCCGTCGCTGTTTTTACGCCAGCTTTTGTTTTTTTCAAGTACGGCAACCGCGCGCCCGCGCAAGCCATTGTCGCGGCTGAGGAATCCCGATACATCAGCGGAAGTGCGCAGCGTGCCGAAGCGGTCGGCGGTTGCATCAAATTCAAGCAGCGGCGCAGCGGTCGGGCGTTTGCGGATGGCGTTGATGCTGCCGCCCGGCTCGCTTTGCGCTTTACGCAGACCTGTTGCTCCGCGCACGACTTCGATTCGGTCGTAAAGCGCGGTGTCGGTCAGTTGCTTGGTATCGTGCGGATTGTTGCCGCACATGGTACAGACCGTCGAATTGACACCGTCTTCGCTGATCTGCGCGATGTCGAAGCCTCTGGATTGAAAGCGGGTTTGGAAACCCTGTTTGTAAATATTCAGCCCCGTGGTGGTCTTCAATGCGTCTTCCAGCGTGGTCGCGCCCGAATCGTCCATTTGTTTGCGCGTAATGACGCTGACGGATTGCGGCGTGTCTTTGGGGGAGATCGGCAGGCCGGTGGCGGTGGACATGACCGGCACGGTATAACTGTCGCGCGAAGCAGTACGGTTTTGTCCGGTTACGTTAACGGTGGGCAGGTCAACATGTTCCGTCTGTTCGGCGGTTTGGGCGGAAAGTTGCAGCGGGACGGCGGCAAGCAGATAGGCATAACGAATCGGATGGTTCATCGCAGCTCCTTCAGGTGGGAGTTAAGAGGTTTTTATGGGAAAGAGGGTCGTCTGAAAACTCAAACGGCAGTTTTCAGACGACCTCTTACTTTTACAACAACGGCAACCGTTTCCTGTCTGTCAGGAGCAGGTCGGATAGATTGCCGAATATGATTTGGTTATTGTTTTTTTTAATTTTGCTACCGCAGACGGACTACATCTTCCATTTCAGGCTGAACACGGCGTTGCGCGGTTCGCCGTAGAAGTTGCCGCTGTTGGCGGCACGGCTGTATTGGTTTTCGTAGTAGCGTTTGTCGGTCAGGTTGTTGACCGCCAGTCCCAGTTGCAGGTTTTTGCTTGGGCGGTATTGGACGTTGGTATTCCAAACCGTGTAGCCGCCTTGCTTGATGGAGCCGTAGGAGTTGGCGGTTTTGCTGCTGCTCTTTACTCCCAGACCGACCGTCCATTTGCCGTCATCCACCGGCAGGATATAGCTGGTGTAGAGGCGGAACATATGTTTCGGCGTATGGCTGCTGAAGTTGTAGCCTTTTCGGCGCGATTCAACATTGTCCCCGACGCTGTTGCGGTTGGTGCTGTGGTTGAAGGTGTAACCTGCGTAAACCTGCCAACGGTCGGTCAGGCTGCCGGAGATTTCGGCGTCCAAACCGCGGCTGCTTTGATCCAGCGGTTCCCAATAAGGGTGCGGACGGGCATTGACGCGTTGGTTGTTGTGTCTTTATCGGTGCGGAGAGGGCGACGGAAGTATTCAGACGACCTTCGTTCCATTCGCCTTTCCAGCCGATTTCGTAGTTGCGTCCCATAATCGGCGGCAGCAGGTTGTCGTTGTAGTCGCGGTTCATCGTTTGTTTGAAGATGGACGTGTAGGCGGCGTAAACGCTTTGCTTGGGCGTGATGTCGTAAGTGATGCCGGCATAGGGGATGAAGCGGTTGCGTTTGAGCGCGTAATACGTGCCTTCCGAGCCGTCTTTGAGGTTTCTGTCCCAATAGAGGTTGCGGTGCCAGTTGGTGTAGCGTCCGCCGACGATGACGTGCAGTTTGTCGGTAGGATTGATGCGCGCGCCCAAACCGAAGGCATGGGTGCGGTAGCTGCCGTTGCCGCCGCGTGACTTGGCGGTATCGGCATCCCAATCGGGTTTGGCTTTTTCGCTGCCGTTGAATGCATCCGTGTTATAGGTGCTGCCGTCGTCGAACCAGCGGTTGCCCGTGTTCATCTTCTCTTTGGAATAGCTGTGCATGAAGAAGAGGTCGTGGCTTTGGCCGAAGGCGAAGATGCGGCCGGTCAGGTTGTTTTGGAAAGTAAACTGGCGGCTGTCCGTGTCGTAACGGTCGAAGCTGTAAGTTTTGCCCAAACCGTCCGCGCCTATGCCGTTGCCCGTGCCGCCCAGCGTGTAATATTCTTTTGAGTTGCCGCTTTTGCGCCAGTCCAGCTTGCTGCTCAGTTTCCAGTTGTCGTTGAAATAATGTTCAAACTCGGCAAAGAGGTTGTGTTTTTTCAGACGGGCTTCGTTCCAATCTGCACCGAGATAGCGGCTGCGTTTCCATTCTTTGCCGTCTGCGCGCATGGGCAGGCCGTCGGGTTCGGGCGTTTTGGTTTGGTTGAGATAGCTCGCGCCCCAAGTGAGCTTGCTGTTGTCGCCGATGTCTTTGTCCATCACGCCGTAAAGCAGGATGTCGCGGCCGCCGGATTGGTCTTGGAAGGTTTTGTTGCTGCCAATCGAGCCGACAAAGCGTCCGCGCAGGCCGTGTTCCGGACTTAAAGCGCCCGACGCGTCAAACGTGCCGCCTACTTTGCCCCATGTGTTGACCGTCAAATCGGCGGAAAGCTGGCGTTTGGAGGTCGGCCTCTTACGGACGGCGTTAATCGTGCCGCCCGGTTCGTTGTTTGCCTGCGTCAGCCCGGCCGCGCCGCGTACCACTTCAATACGGTCGTACATCGCTATATCGGTTACGCTGGTCGGGTCGCCGGAAGGACCGCCCAAGCCGAATCCGCCGGGCGAGCCGATTTGAGTGGCAATGCCGTCTTCTTCAAGTTGCTCGATAAAATAGCCGCGCGACATAAAAATGCGTGCGCCCGCCGCTTTTAAAGACGTTGACGCCCGTGGCGTTTTGCAACGCGCCTTCGAGGCTGGTCACGCCTTGGTCTTCAAGTTGTTTTTTGGTGATGACGCTGACGGATTGGGGAATTTCCCTCGGAGAAAGCACCAATCCCGTAGTCGAACGCATGGCGGATACGGTGTAGCTGTTTTGATTTTCGGTACGCAGGCTGCGGTTTTTGCCGACCACATTGACCTGCTTTAATTCGACCTGCTGCACTTCTTCAGCGGCTTGAACGACTTGCGGCAGCGCGGCAAGACAGAACGCCAAGGTGCTGAGTTTGAAAAGTGTCTCTTTATTTGAATGGTTCATTTGATTGATCCCGGATAAAGCTGTTGTCGTAAAAATGTTTATTTTTGTTTGATATTTATAGCCATAAAAACTATAAATATTCAAAGAATTATGTTTTTCAG
The DNA here is from genome assembly GCA_927911515.1 of uncultured Neisseria sp. GTDB lineage: Bacteria > Pseudomonadota > Gammaproteobacteria > Burkholderiales > Neisseriaceae > Neisseria. The sequence goes on along the minus strand of CAKMQH010000059.1, from coordinate 4,276 downwards.
ACGACCTGCGTAAGAGAAAACGAACAAAATTCATCAAACCTTTTCAGATAAAAAAAATGTTGCCGCTGGGCGGAGTACCCAATGGCAACTACTTATCCAAGGTTGCAAAGATAGATATAAGGAACTAGCTGAAAAATAGTTATTAAGAACTATACTCTAACGGTAAAAATTGGCAATCGTTTTTTTTAGACGACCTCACGTTTTTTCACACATCTTGTCATAAGTCAAAATTCTGTCCGGCAAAAAATATCCCCTTTCCCGTTGGACAGGAGAGGGGGCTTTATTTGCGTATTGGTCAGCTTTATCTTTGTTTTTTCTGCGGATGAAGGAGAAGGTGGATTGCTGTGTGGCTAGGCAGGTCGTCTGAAAACCGGTCAATGCCTATTCTGCGTCATTATCTTTTGTGTATCCTCTATCCAATGGATTCATTAAGCTAAAGGTCGTCTGAGAACGGTTTTTAGACGACCTTTGGGTTATTTGCGGTTTGGATTGATCCATTGCCATTGTTCGCGCAGGGTGTTTTCGAGGGCTTTTTGTTTTTCCTGCGGGCTGTTGAGGCCGTCGGTCAGGCGGTTGTAGTCGATGGTGATGGATGGGTTTTGTACCGTGCCTCTGATTTTGAGCGGAATGGGTTTGTTTTGCGGGTTCAGGGCATTGCGGATGAGCAGGTCTTCCGATAGCTCTTGGGTGCTGAGGTCGGTGTAGCCGCTGCTGACAACATGCAGGCTGTCGGAAAAGAGTTCGGTGTTGACATGGCGGCTGATGCCTTTGTCGATTTCGCTGTTGAGGACGAAATGGTGGAAAGGGGTTTTGGGCGGCGGGGTTTGGTTGGTGTTGTCTTTGCTGATGATGCCGTTTTTGAGGATGTTGTCCATGTCGATGCCGTGCCATGCGCCTTCGGAGATGTTGAGGGTCAGCATCCCGTTGAGGTTTTTGAGCATTTGCTCGCGGTTGTTGCCTTTGGCGGTCAGGTCGATGACGGCGTTGCCGTTGCCGCTAAAGCTGTGGAAGCCGAACAGGTCTTGCAGCAAGGGTTGGATTTGTACGCTTTCTGCGTTTTGTTGGAGGTGGTAGGAGGGGGGGTGTGGTGTTGGCTATGCTGATGCCGCCCTCGGTACGGCCTCCGTAGAGTCCGGCTTTGAAGTTGCTCAGGGTAATATGTTCGTTATTGGCGGTCAGCCGGGTTTCGACGTTGTCCAATTGGAAGCCAGGCGTTTGGATATTGTTGACCTTGATGCTGGCTTCGATATCGGGGGTGTTGGCGTGGTTGAGAAAGTTTCGGGTAGGGTCGTCTGAACCGGCTTGAAAGTCTTCCAAGTAGGGGGTGAGGTTGAGTTTTTGCAGGGCGACGCCTGCTTCGAGTCTGGGTTTTTGCTCGGCCTGGGTTTGGTATTTTAAGCTCAAGGCAACGGGTTGGCGGTCGAATGTGCCTTTGAAGCTGCCTTGCCAGTTGCCGGAATCGGTCAGGCTGAAATTTCCGTCAAGCATGCTGATAAAGCGCGGTTGGGGCAGTCGGTTGACGGTGTCTTGCAGGGTGGTAATGCGCACGTTGTCGGATTGTAAACCGGTTTTTTTCTGCCACAACATGGGGCCGCTGACGGTAAAGCTGGTTTGGCGCAGTTGGTTTTTATATCTGCCGTTGAGCTCGAAGCTGTCAAGGGTAATGACGCTCGGACGCAGATTGGTTTTGTCGAGTTTGAAGGAGCCGTCCCATTGGCTGTCGGGCGAGCCTGCGGTAAAGGCTCCGCTGACGGTATTGAGGTTGAGATGGTTGTCTTTGAATATGAGCAGCGGCGCTTGGGCGATCAGGTGGAGGTTGCGTTGGACGCTTTCTGCACGTAGGTTGATATTGCTGACTTGCAGGGTGTGGTTTTGCGTTTGCCAATCTAAGGCGCTGGTCATATTGATTTTGACAGTATCTTGGTCGCGGCGACTTTGTGCTTCAAAGCGCAGCTCGGGAATGCTCCAGTTTGCTGCGTTGGTTTTAAGCAGACCGTTGCCGTTCCATTCGAGTGGGAACTGAGGGTTGCGGATGTTGCCGTTGATTTTGAAGCGGCGGCCGTTGGAATCTTCCGAACGGAGGTTGAAACCGAAGTCTTCGATGGTGTACGGTGTGTTGTCGAGTCTTAGGCGCAGGGTGCTGTTTTCTACGACGAGGCGGTTGAGCGTGGCTGTGTTTCGGGGTTGTTGCCAAAGGTCTTGCAGGCTCCATTTGCCGTTTTCGGCGCGTTCGATTGAAACATCTGCGCCTTTAAGCACCCATTTTTCGATAATGGGTGTGTCGTTCCACAGACTGCTCCAGCCGATTCCGATGTTGGTCTCTTTAATATGGATGGCGGCTTGCGTGCTGTTGGGGTAGGAGATGACGACGTTTTTGAGGGTAAGGGTAGGGCGGGGGAACCAACTGCGTTGGATTTCCGGACTGAAGCGGATGGTGCGCTGGGTGGATTGCAGGGCGGATTGGGTAAGGGTTTCGATGCGTTTGGGTGTGAAGAAGTTGTAAACCGATGCGTACAGTCCGGCTGCGGCGATGATGACCGCTATAAGGCTGAAGACGAAGAATTTCAGCCAGAATTTTCCGGAGTTTGGCAGAAGGTTCATGGGTGCAAATAAAGATTAAAGAGTAAGAGTATAACACATGCACTTGGAATGGTTGACGCGGCGGGACAGAGGGTTGTAAATGGGTGTGAGTGGTGGGATACGGATTTCAGACGACCCGATATCTGATCATGTTGTTTGGATATTAAGGCAGACGGTTGGTGCGCGCACCTTTGTGTTGAGGTATCGTTTTGATAAAACGTGGCTATATAATGCAGGTTCTATTGGTTTGAGGAGGGTGTCGATGATTATCGTAATGCGCAAATGGTCGAACGAGGAATCTGTCCAGCGGGTGGTGGATACGATTCGCAGCCGTGGCTTGCGGGAACATATTTCGCGTGGCGAAGAAAGGACGATTATCGGTGCCTTGGGTGACGAGCGGGTCTTCCATTCCAATGAATTGGCGCGACTGCCCGATGTGGAGCGTGTGTTCCGGATTTTGAACGATTGGAAAATCATCAGTCGGGAGGAGCAGTCTGAAGACAGTAAGATTTCGATACGGGGCGTGTTGTTTGGCGGCGAGAAGGTTTTGGATATTACCGCGGATATCAATCGGATTGAGGATGCGGATGCAGGATTTGTCGATCCGTTTTATTTGTCGGCACGACCTTATGCGGAAATGGACAACGGGAGCGAAAAGGCGAGAATCCAACTGATGCAGCAGGATATTCAGCGGCTTCATGAACAGGGCAAACCGATTTTGGTGCGTATCCGCGATGTGCGTCAGATTGATGAGGCTTTGAACGCGCAGGCAGACGTTTTGTATTTGGGCGGGGAATTGATGGGAAATCGGGTCTTGTTGGATGAAGTGGGTCGTCTGAATACGCCGGTAGTGTTGTGTAAAGATAAACATCATCGGGTTGATGATTGGCTGGCGGCTGCCGAACACATCGCTTTGCGCGGTAATCATCATATTATCTTGGGCGAGGCGGGGACTTTGAGTTTCGAGCCGGAGCATGCTTATCGTTTGGATGTGGATGCGATTGTCAGGGTGCGGCAAACTTGTCATTTGCCGGTGATTGCGAACATCACGCGGTTGTGGCACAACGATATGCCGCAACATATCTTGTATCGGTTGGCGCAGGCTGCCGGTGTAAATGGGATTGTCGGTTCCGGGGTGGATTGATATTTCAGTTTTTTGCTGAATTTTGGTATAAAATGCTGTTGTGAGAAGTGGGCGTATATCTGCCTTATGTTGTTATCAATTCTTCAAGGCAGTTTTTGAAGCCGGATAATAGGATTGTAGATATACCCTATCTTTCAGCGGGATCTGTATGGCGTTTGCGATATTTATCGTGCTTAATCAGGCGTCAGGGCTGAGTTATCAAAACTGTAGATAAAAAAAAACCATTCATACCAAGGGAGAAGTATGAATGGCCAATACATTGCGGGAAAACGTCTTACTTGCTGCACCGCCCAAAAGGGATAAAAGAGCGGTGTGTGTCAGCAATTTGAATTCTACCAGCATTAGTATTAAATGCTGTTAAGAAGTGAAATCTTTTGAATAAATTGCGCGAAAACTCCGATAGACGTTAATTTATTGAGATAAGCGGTATTAAAACCGTTGAATTTTAAATTTCATATGTCATATTTTTGCAACAACCATTTTGGAAGGTCGTCTGAAAAGCTGTTTTTCAAGACGATCCTTTTTGTACAAGACGTTATGCATACAGGGAGA
>CAKMQH010000058.1 GCA_927911515.1 uncultured Neisseria sp. | reverse complement strand
GTTAAACGTCAAAACAGACAAAAAGGTCGTCTGAAATTTCAGAGACCTTGACCGTAAAGAACGATATCAACAAAAAATATAGTGGATTAACTTTAAACCAGTACGGCGTTGCCTCGCCTTGCCGTACTATCTGTACTGTCTGCGGCTTCGTCGCCTTGTCCTGATTTAAATTTAATCCACTATACGCCCATGCCCCATTTAAACGGCAGCACATCTTTTGCAACCAACCAAACAGACCAACCCAAAAAAGGAAAACAGATGAAAACCATCCGCATCAAAATCTGCGGCATCACCCGCCCCGAAGACGCCCGAAAAGCCGCCGAACTGGGGGTTGATGCCATCGGCTTGGTTTTTTACGCAGCCAGCAAACGTGCCGTCACGCCCGAACAGGCAAAAAAATCGTAGCAGCCCTTCCTCCTTTCGTCTCTGTTGTTGCCTTATTCGTCAATGAAACAGCGGAAACCATCCGCGAAACCCTCCGACAAGTGCCCATCGACATCATCCAATTCCACGGCGACGAAGACGATGAATTTTGCCGTCAGTTTGAACGCCCCTATCTCAAAGCCATACGCGTCCAATCCGCTTCAGACATCGAAGCCGCGCAATCCCGATTCCCCAACGCCCGCGCCCTGCTGTTTGATGCCTACCATCCAAACGAATACGGCGGTACGGGTCTAAGTTTCGACTGGGCGTTGCTGCCGGACAATATGACCAAACCTTGGATTCTGGCAGGCGGCTTGACCCCGCAAAACATTGCAGAAGCCATCCAAACCAGCAATGCGGCGGCAGTCGATGTTTCAGGCGGCGTGGAAAGCGCCGGCGGCATTAAAGACGAAGCCAAAATGGCCGCCTTCATCCAAGCCGTCCGCGCTATTCGGTAAACCGTTCTTTTGACAACGAAAACCGCTGACGCATTTTATGCACCTTATACGGAAACAAGCATCCTGTACCTTATACAACACACAACTTACTCATTGATTTATATGATATTTTCAGAAAAACGAGCGTATTACACAGCACCAATTGGGCAGCAATCTGCCGTTTCCTCAAAAAATATAAAATTTTGCATATAAAAAAATTGACAAACCGATGCCTTTCATACATAATGACGCCCGTTGAGTTGCTTGATGCAGCTTGATTTTTCTCCTCTATTTCTCCTTTGTAGACTTGGCGCATATCCCAAACGATATGCGCATTTTTTTGTCTTGATTTTCTAAGTCATCCAATAAGCTCAAATAAAACAATATATTTCCCCCCTCTTCTTCCATTCTCTCGCATACGAAAACCCATCTCTGAAAACCTTGCAATCCACGATAAAAACGAAAAAACAAAACCCCATGCGAACACGCGCCAAGTCAGAAATGATGGTCGTAAAGCGCGGTCTACCTTTATCCTCCGTTCATTTGAAATACCAATAAAAAAGGTCTCTGAAAACAGAAAATCCGTTTTCAGACGACCTTTTAAAATCATGCAGTATTATTCAGCGTTGTTTTGTGCCGCTTCTTCAGTTTCGGTTGCTGCGCCGACTTGTTCGGCTTCTACTGCCTCAGTTTGTGCTGCCTGTTTGGCGGCTTGACGCTCGGCTTGTTCTGCCAGAGCCTGTTGGACGAACGGATGCTGTTGGGCGATGGCTTGTTCTTCCGCGCTGACTTCGCCTTTGAAGCGGTTGTTCAAATCAAAACGTTTTCCACCGCGCGCCAAGGCTTTGAGGTAGCGGGGACGGCGGCAATGGTTGGCGAGGACGCGGGCGATCAGGGCAGGATCGTATTGGGGCAATGCGGCAACAAGGTCTTGGTCGATACCGACGGCCAGCGGTTTGAATCGTTTGAAGACGTCGTATTTGCCGTAGATGTGGTCGGCAATCATGTCGGTCTGTTTTTTCTTGCTCATGGTTTGGACGGCGGATTTCAAAGCTGCGCCCAAAGCGGTTTCTTGTGTCATGTCGTTTGTATTCCTCTAAAATAAAGCCGTGCGTTTCGCTATGGCACGGTAATGGCGGTATTTTAGTATAAAGCCTGTGTTTTGGCTAAGTTTTTTTGCGAATGTTCGATTGTAAATGTTTTATTTTGCGGACAGTCTTGGCACACTTATCTCAATAGGCGTTGAGAAAGGTCTCTGAAAATGTTCGGCACAATCCGCCATGTTTGTTTTCAGACGACCTCTTTCAATTTTATCTATGCTGCTTGGTGATGTCTGGCGTATCAACAACTACGTCGGCATTTTGTGCACGATGGCGTAGGGCGTGGTCGATAAGCACGAGCGCGAGCATGGCTTCGGCGATGGGGGCGGCGCGCAGGCCGACGCAGGGGTCGTGTCTGCCGTGGGTGGCGAGTTCGACGGGGTTGCCGTTGATGTCGATGCTGCGGCGCGGGGTGGCGATGGAACTGGTGGGTTTGATGGCGATGTTGACGTGGATGTCCTGCCCGGTGCTGATGCCGCCGAGGATGCCGCCGGAGTGGTTGGACAGGAAGCCTTGCGGGGTGAGTTCGTCGCCGTGTTCGCTGCCGCGTTGGACGACGCTGCCGAAACCTGCGCCGATTTCCACGCCTTTGACGGCATTGATGCCCATCATGGCGTAGGCGATTTCGGCATCGAGGCGGTCGAAAACGGGTTCGCCCAAGCCGACGGGGACGTTGGACGCTTCGATATGCAGTTTCGCGCCGACGGAATCCAAGGATTTGCGCACGCTGTCCATATAGTTTTCCAGCTCGGCGATTTGGCTTTGGTTGGCAGCGAAGAAGGGATTTTGGGAAATGTGTTCGTAGCCTTCAAACTGAATTTCTTTTTCGCCGACTTGGGTAACGTAGGCAGTGATTTCCGTACCGAATTTTTCTTTCAGCCATTTTTTGGCGACGGCTCCGGCGGCAACGCGGGCTGCGGTTTCACGGGCGGAGCTTCTGCCGCCACCGCGGTAATCGCGCGTGCCGTATTTGTGCCAGTAAGTATAGTCGGCATGACCGGGACGGAAGCTGGTGGCGATGTTGCCGTAGTCTTTACTGCGCTGGTCGGTATTGCGGATTAAGAGGGCGATGGGTGTGCCGGTGGTTTTGCCTTCGAAGACGCCGGAGAGGATTTCGACTTGGTCGGCTTCACGGCGTTGGGTAACGTGGCGGCTGGTGCCGGGTTTGCGCCGGTCGAGGTCGGCTTGGATGTCTGATTCGGTTAATGCCAGTCCGGGCGGGCAGCCGTCGATGATGCAGCCCAAACCTGCGCCGTGGCTTTCGCCGAAGGTGGTAACGGTGAAGAGTTGTCCGAAAGTGTTGCCTGCCATGTTTTCCCTCTATCGGTCATATGCTGAAAGATGACGGATTTTAGCATACAAAGGTCGTCTGAAACGCTTTCGGCGGGCGAATCCTGCCTGCTGCGTACCTTCTGTTATCGAATCAAATCCCAAGCGAATTTTCCTATGGTCAGACACAGCAACACCATAAATCCGTAACGCAGAAACTTGGTTCCGCCGCGTATCGCCAATTTCGCGCCGACCACACCACCGCACAAATTCGCCAGTGCAAGCGGAATTGCCCACGCCCAAACGACGTGCCCTTGCGGGATGAAAACCGCCAGCGCGGCAAGGTAGGTGGTGGAATTGATGACTTTGGCGGATGCGTTCGCCGTCAGGAAATCATAACCGTAAAAACGGACGAATACGAAGGCCAGCAGGCTGCCTGAGCCCGGCCCGAAGATGCCGTCGTAAAAACCGATGAGCGCGCCGAAGAGTAAGCCCCATAAGGTTTCGCGGCGCGTCAATTTTTCGGTGCGCACGCCTGCCCCAAGTCTTTTTCAAAAAAGTATAAAGGCACATGGCCACCATGATGACCAACATCGCCGGTTTCATGTAGTGCACGGGCAGATACGCCACGGCATTCGCGCCCAGATAGGAAGCGGCAAACGCCAGCACGGCGACGGGCAGCAGCATTTTCCACGGCAGGGGGATTTTGCGCAGGTATTGCCCCGTTGCAGTCAGCGTGCCGCATAAGGCAGCGAATTTGTCGGTGCCGATGACCGAAGCCACGGGCGTGGAAGCGGGCAGCAGGTTGAACAGCCCCGGTATTTGCAACAATCCGCCGCCGCCAACCGCCGCGTTCATCAGTCCGGCGCAAAATCCGGTGAGGAGCAAAAGATAGAAAAACGAATCTACGGGCATAGTCCCTCCATTGAAAAAAACCGCCTTATCGGTTGTCGAGCGATGATGGCGAAATGCTATCTGAAACAGGCGGTATTTTAACTGAAAACCTTTCCGCGCCACATTGCCGCATATCCGTTTCAGACGACCTTTTCTCTTAGATTCAGTGACTCACATTGCGGAAGAGGCGTTCCTCCATTAGAATCCGCCCTTCCTTGTTTTCCCGCCTATAAGTACGACTAGGGACAAAACCGTTTTCAGACGACCTGGTTTGCCCCGATACCGCAAAAGCGCAATGCCATTGACGCTGACTGACTTTCTTTTCAGTCGCTTTAAAGATATAGTGGGTCAACTTAAAACAAGGGCGGCTTTGCGTTGCCCTGCCCTGCGTTTTATCCATCTGCCTAATGATGCGTTTCAGCTCAGTTGAAAGAAACTCCGCAATGAAAGAACTAGACAAAACCGACCTGAAAATCCTGAAAATCCTTCAGCAAAATGCCCGCACACCCATGACGGAGTTGGCAGAAAAGGTCGGATTATCCACTACTCCGGTTACCGAACGCGTCCGCCGACTCGAGCGCGACAATTTCATTACCGGTTATCATGCCCGCCTCAACCCGCACCAACTCGGGCAAAGCCTGTTGGTCTTTGTCGAGCTGAAGCTGCGTTCCAAATCGGGCAATATTTTTGAAGATTTCCGCCATGAAATCATGCGGATTCCGCAAATTTTGGAATGCCACCTCGTATCCGGCGAATATGATTATCTGATTAAAGTGCGCCTGCCCAATATGGCTGCCTATCGGGATATGTTGGGCAATATCCTGCTGCACCTGCCTGCGGCAGCGGAAAGCCGCAGCTATGTCGTTATGGAAGAGGTCAAAGAAACGGATGTGTTAGACTTAGAGTGATTTAACTACATTAAAAAAAGGTCTCTGAAAGTTTATAACGTTCAGACGACCTTTTTTTCAAAATATAGTGGATTAAATTTAAATCAGGACAAGGCGACGAAGCCGCAGACAGTACAGATAGTACGGCAAGGCGAGGCAACGCCGTACTGGTTTAAATTTAATCCTACTATCACCT
>CAKMQH010000057.1 GCA_927911515.1 uncultured Neisseria sp. | reverse complement strand
TACAGATAGTACGGAACCGATTCACTTGGTGCTTCAGCACCTTAGAGAATCGTTCTCTTTGAGCTAAGGCGAGGCAACGCCGTACTGGTTTAAAGTTAATCCACTATATTTGCCGTAGAAGATATTGGAGAGACGGTAGGGATTTCTTGGATGGAATATTTAGGTCTCTGAAAACGTTTTCAGCCCGTTTTCAGACGACCTTTTTTGACAATGTGATACACTGCCATTCTGACGACATAAATTATCGATGCAAAGTCAAACGTTTCAGGAATACAAAATTGAACATCCTCATCACTTCTCCCCGTGCGCCCGTTGCGTTGGAATGGGCGCGGTTTGCCAAGCGCGGTGGGCATCAGGTTGTGTTTTGCGACAGCCTGCGTTTCCCGGTCGGCATTTTTGCCGGATTGGGCGAGTACCGCCGTATTCCTGCGCCGCGTTTGGATTTCGCCGGCTATGCGCGCGCTATGGCGGAACTGGTGGCGCAGGCGGATTGCGTGGTGCCGACTTGTGAAGATATTTTTTATTTGGCAAGGCTGGATTTGCCGGAGTCGGAGCGTGCCAAATGTTTGATGCCCGATAATGAAACGTTGTTTACTCTGCATGACAAATTCCGTTTTTTCGAGCGGATGCCGCAGGATACGGCGGTACGTTTTCCGACTACACGCCGAATCACATCAGTTGGCGAAGTCGAATGCGACAGCGTGAAGAAAACGGTATTGAAGCCTGTTTATTCGCGTTTCGGACGTTCCGTGATACGCGGCGTCACTGAGGGTCGCCTGAAAAACATCCATATCAGTGCGGATTATCCTTGGGTGCAGCAGGATTTCATTACGGGGCAGGGGCTGTGCAATTATGTGATTTGCGAACACGGCAGCGTGTTGGCGCATGCCGCCTACCGCCCGCGCTATCTGCTCAACGATTCGGCATCGACCTATTTCGAGCCGCTTTCCGACCCGCGTTTGGACGAATTTGTGACGAAATTTGCCGAGCAAAACGCGTTTCATGGACAGGCGGCTTTTGACTTTATTGATGACGGAAACGATTTGTGGCTGTTGGAATGCAATCCCCGCGCGACCAGTGGTCTGCATCTTTTGCGTGAAGATTTGATATTTGACGGAGCAGGGCGCTTGCAGCAACGGGAACACAACGCGCCATCCCAGCCTTTACGGGTCGGCGCGACCTTGCCGCTGCTTTTCGGTTATCGGGCTTGGAAAGAGGGAAAATGGTCGGCGCTTTGGCAGGACTTCCAACGTGCGGACGATGTGATTGCCGATTTGCCCGTTTATGCGCAATGGTTGGCATTGGGTGAAATGATGTGGCGCAGCATCCGACACCATAAACCTTTAACCAGCGCCAGCACTTTCGATATCGAGTTTGACGGCGATGAAAACTGATTTGTCCCATAAATTTGCGGCATTGTTCCGAGACATCCCGCTGCAACACCTGTTCGCCAATATGAATGCCCGTGCCGAGATTTTGAATATCGGCGGTTTGGATATTCCCTGTACCGTCATTGACCGTATTACGCCGAATTGCTTTACAGCGTCGCCGCATTCGGCAATCGTGGATTATGCGAAAGACGAGTTGGTCAAGTTGCCCGTCGGGCAGCGTATGCTTGCGTCCGGTTTGTTGTCGGCGTTAAGCGGCATGCTGCGGCTGAATCAAATCGACTGCATGGTGACGTTGAACAATTATTGCCTCTCTACCAATAGCTTCTCCGAGTCTTTTCAGACGACCTCAATGTCGAAGCTGACCCAAACCGCCGTCACAAAATGGCCGAAACATGCGTTGTCCATCCGTTCGCTCAATCCGCGCCAGCATAAGGATTTGATTGAACGTCTGGAGCAACTCGGTTGGAAAATGATTGTGACGCGGCAGGTTTATATTATGGACGATTGGCCGGCAGTCATGGCAAAAACCAATACCAAGCGTGACCGTAAGATATTTAACGACGGGCGTTACGTTTTTGAGTGTTTGTGTGCCGACAGCCCCGATGCGGATTTTGAAGCGGCGGTGCATTGGTACAATCGTTTGTATCTGCACAAATATTCCAAAGAAAACGTACAATTTACCGTTGAATTTATGCGCGAAGCCGTATCGCGCGATATCTTGAATTTATTTCTACTGCGTGATGGCGAAACTGGGGAAAGTGCCGGCGTATCAGGCGTTGCCATCGACAGCGACAATGCAACTTCGCCCATTGTCGGCTACGATGATGCCAAGCCGCAAAGTGATGCTTTATACCGCCGCTGCATGACGCGTTCCATGCAAACCTGTATCGAAGCGGATGTCCCTTTAAATTTCAGTTCCGGTGCGCCTGATTTCAAAAGGGTACGCGGCGCAGTACCTGAAATCGAATATATGGCGGTCTATACGTCCCATCTCCGACCTGCGCGCCGGCTTATTTGGAAGCTGTTACACGCATTGAGTCAGGGCTATTACAAAAAAATCCTAATTAAATACAAACTGTAACCGCAATATCGAACTTAAAACACGGAGTACATCATGAAAAAAAACGTTTTTACTCATCTGCCTTGCCGCCACTGCGACCACATCCGCCGAAACGATATCGTTGGAAGTATCGAACAATCCGGCATTCCGTCAATATTCCGCAAATGCGAAGGTAGAGCCTGCGTTCAAATCCATACAAAACGAATGCGGTGATTTTGCCGTTGCGCCTGTTTCGCTTTCCCCGAAAAAGGACGCTAAATATTTCGTCGCAGTCTGCACAATGGGCGGTAGCGCATTGACAGAATTCCAAATCCTAGCCAGCAAACACGGCAAATCAAAGGTCTTGTTGGAAGACGGAGGCTATGGAATCAATATCTTGCCGAAACAACATAACGGTTTGCGCGATATCGCCGTTACAGAAGGTAATGCCGGATATTGCACTGAAACGCGTTACCGATTTAATGGGAAAGCCTACCGTCCCTATAAGCGCAAGAGCTGCCTAGGTTAATCCACGCTTTAAGTTTTAAAAGAGGTGTATCAACATAAAAAAGTTGATTTGCCATAACAATCAAATAAAACGACACAAACCATGAACATAGAAAAAAATGAAACGCGCTTGGTATCCGTTGATACCGAGCAAGCAACTTAAAGACAAACCTGTCCATCGTGAATTGTTGGGACAACAGTTGGTATTGGTACGGCTGAACGGACAAGTCGCCTGTATGGATGACTGCTGTCCGCATCGGCATGTGCCGCTGAGTGCGGGCAAAATCGTTTCGGGTAAGCTTCAATGTTGTTATCACGGCTGGGAGTTTGACGCACAAGGCAAAGTTTTGACGGTTGTCGGCGGGATGTGTGCTTGTGAAGAAGCTGAGAATGTTCCTACGTTTCCGTGCCAAGAGTACGACGATTGGGTGTGGGTTTGCCTGGTTTCTGGTATACCGTTTGAGCCGTATGCCGATTTTGAAGCACCGGAGGGATTTGAAACCGCCAATGCCGTCCGATATATGGAAGGCGATTTTATCCACGCCATCGAAAACTTCCTCGATCCAACCCATACACGCTATATCCATGCCAAACTACTGCGCAACACAGGCAAGCAAAGTATGCAGATCAGCCAGAGCCACCACGAACGCGGTTTCGTAACGCAGTATCGCCTCAATCAACAACAAAACGGGTTGATTAACAAGTTATTCGACAAAGGCATTATGGTCAACAATGCGGCATTTACATTCCCGGGGCTGGTGCGTATCGATTACTTCACGCCAAACAGTCATGAATATCGGATTTCCGCCTTCTTTATTCCGCAAAACAAGGGCAGCATGAGCTTGAATGTCCGCGTTCATTTTCCTAAAAGCCGCTTCCCGTTGCCGATCAAATTCCATCTGTTCCGCCCATTTCTTGAACGTCTGATGGTTCAAGATGCCGCCGTTATCAAAAGCCAATACCATCATCACAAGGAACATTACGCGAATAGACCCTATTGCAGCACCACCAATGATTTGGTAATTGATCATTTGCTGCATCTCTTTTTGGAAAATATGCCTGAAGGAATAGACAAAACGGGAGAAATGAGTTTATAGGGAATGTGAAACAAGAGGAGAAGAATGGCAGCCAGAGGGTCGTCTGAAAACACTTTAAAATGGTTTTCAGACGACCTTTCTATAAAAACTGTCAACAATTTTCATTAATATATTCTGAATGCTTACATATTTATCTTATAAAAATCAATACTCAATCTTTTCGGTATTCGGATAACGTTAAAAGATGAAAGATTTTGTCTTGATTGAATAGGCGGTTTGCGTTATCGTTTGCATTCTTTCATTCATAAACTCTGTGTTTCATTCGAATTGATTGGACAGTTTGACTGTCGCCGTGTTTCTTCAATGCGCGTACCCTAAACCGCTGCTTGAAGGGCTTGCATTACAGGTGCTGTGGCGAGGCAGGTTGCCCCTATTGGTTTGAAACCATATAAAAGAGGTCATTATGCAATTATCAGGCGCACAAATCATAGTGCAAAGTCTCAAAGCCGAGGGTGTAGAGTACGTTTTCGGCTATCCGGGCGGTGCAGTCATCGAAATCTACGACGCTATTTTCCAACTCAATAAATTCAAACACATCCTGGCACGCCACGAGCAGGCGGCGGTACACGCGGCAGATGCGTATTCGCGCGTCAGCGGCAAAGTCGGCGTTGCGCTGGTGACTTCCGGACCGGGCGTGACCAATGCGTTGACTGGCATTGCCACTGCATACAGCGATTCGATTCCGATGGTGGTCATCAGCGGACAGGTCGGCAATTCGCTCATCGGTACGGATGCGTTTCAAGAGGTGGATACGGTCGGCATTACCCGTCCGTGCGTCAAACACAATTTCTTGGTAACCAATGTCAACGAGCTTGCCGAGACCATCAAGAAAGCATTCCAAATCGCCGCCAGCGGCCGTCCCGGTCCGGTCGTGGTCGATGTTCCTAAAGATGTAACGCAGGCGATGGCGAAATTCAGCTATCCGCAGGAAGATATCTTTATCCGTTCTTACCAACCTGTCGTACAAGGTCATATCGGGCAGATTAAAAAAGCCGTCCAAATGCTGGCTTCTGCCAAACGTCCGATTGTCTATTTCGGCGGCGGCGCAATCTTGGGCAACGCTTCGGAAGAGCTGACGAAGTTTGTCCGCATGATGGGCGCACCGTGTACCGGCACGCTGATGGGTTTGGGCGCATATCCTTCGAGCGACCGCCAATTCTTGGGTATGCTGGGTATGCACGGCACTTACGAGGCCAACCTTGCCATGCAAAACGCAGATGTCGTGTTGGCAGTGGGCGCGCGTTTTGACGACCGTGTCGTGTCCGTTCCGTCCAAATTCTTTGAAAAAGCCAAAAAAGTCATTCATATTGATGTTGACCCGTCCAGCATCTCCAAACGCGTCAAAGTCGATATTCCGATTGTCGGAGACGTGAAAAACGTGTTGAACGAAATGATCGGCTTGTGGGGCAAACAAGATACGACTCCCGCGCCCGATTCTTTAGACAAATGGTGGAAAAGCATCGAAGAATGGCGTTCGCGCGACTGTCTGTGGTTTGACAACGACAGCGAAATCATCAAGCCGCAATACGTTGTGCAGAAACTTGCCGAAATCACCAACAACTCCGCCATCATCACTTCGGACGTAGGGCAACACCAAATGTTCGCGGCGCAATATTATCCGTTCGAACGCCCGCGCCAATGGCTTAACTCCGGCGGCTTGGGTACGATGGGTGTAGGTTTGCCTTATGCGATGGGCGCGAAACTTGCCGCTCCCGATCAAGACGTGTTCTGTATTACCGGCGAAGGTTCGATTCAGATGAACATCCAAGAATTGTCCACCTGCTTCCAATACCGCATTCCGGTAAACGTCGTGACCCTCAACAACGGCTATCTCGGCATGGTTCGCCAATGGCAGGAGTTGTATTACGGCAACCGCGAATCGGAAACCTATTTCGATTCCCTGCCCGATTTCGTCAAACTGGCGGAAGCATACGGACACATCGGCATCCGTGTGGACAAAAAATCCGATGTTGAAGGCGCACTTTTGGAAGCAGTCCGGCAAAAAGACCGTCTGGTATTTATGGACTTCTTGACCGACAAAAAACAAAACGTGCTGCCCATGGTCGGCAACGGCAAAGGTTTGGACGAAATGGTCCTGCCGCCGCATATGCGCGAAAACCCGAAAGCGTAAGGAGAACGACAATGCGACATATCTTATCTGTTCTGATGGAAAACGAATCAGGCGCGATGAGCCGCGTGGTCGGTCTTTTCTCCGCTCGCGACTACAACATCGACTCCTTGGCTGTAGCCCCAACCGAAGACAAAACCCTTTCGCGCATGACCATCGTTACCCACGGCGACGAGCAAGTCATCGAACAAATCACCAAGCAACTCAATAAATTGATTGAGGTGATTAAAGTGGTCGATTTGAACGAAAGCCGTTTTGTCGAACGCGAATTGATGCTGGTAAAAGTCCGCGCCGTCGGCAAAGACCGCGACGAATTTTTACGTCTGACCGAAATCTACCGTGGCAGCATCATCGACGTAACCGACCGCAGCTACACCATCGAAATCACAGGCTCTACCGACAAACTTGATTCTTTCCTCGAAACTGTCGGACGCGCCCAGATTTTGGAAACCGTACGCACAGGCGCAGCCGGTATCGGCCGCGGCGAGCGTATTTTGAAAATTTAACACCGTCAGTTTTCAGACGACCTATCTAGGGTCGTCTGAAAATAAACGGCAGGAGAGATTTATGTCAAACATTAAAATCGTCGCACTGGTTACCGTCAAACCTGAACATACAGAAACGCTGAAACCCTTGTTCCAAAGCCTGGTCAAAGCCAGCCGCGCGGAAGAAGGCAACATCAGCTACGATCTGCATCAGGAAATCGGCAAACCCGAACGTTTCGTCTTCGTCGAAAACTGGAAATCTCAGGCGGCCATCGATGCGCACAACGCCAGCGAACATTTCCAAGGCTTCGTCAAAGCCATCGACGGCAAAACCGACGCGCTCGAAATCGTTTTGATGGAAGAACTCTCCGTTTAACCCCTTACCCCCAATCCAACTGTCCGGCATCCTCAACGCAAAGCCGGAACCCATTTTATCCAAAGGAAATCAAATGCAAGTTTATTACGATAAAGACGCCGACCTGTCCCTGATCAAAGGCAAAACCGTTGCCATCATCGGCTACGGCTCACAAGGCCACGCCCACGCAGCCAACCTGAAAGATTCAGGCGTAAACGTAGTAGTCGGTCTGCGCCAAGGCGGTTCTTGGAAAAAAGCAGAAGCAGCCGGTTTTGAAGTATTGTCCGTAGCCGATGCCACCAAAAAAGCAGACGTAGTGATGATTCTGTTGCCTGACGAAAACCAACCCGTCGTGTACAAAAACGAAATTGAACCTAACCTGAAACAAGGCGCAGCGCTGGCTTTCGCACATGGCTTCAACGTCCACTACAACCAAAATCGTACCGCGCGACGACTTGGACGTGATTATGGTTGCTCCTAAAGGTCCTGGCCATACCGTACGCAGCGAATTCCTGAAAGGCGGCGGCGTCCCTTCACTGATCGCCGTTTACCAAGATAAAAGCGGCAAAGCACGCGACATCGCCCTGTCTTACGCAGCAGCCAATGGCGGCACCAAAGGCGGCGTGATTGAAACCAACTTCCGCGAAGAAACCGAAACCGACCTCTTCGGCGAACAAGCCGTATTGTGCGGCGGCGCAGTCGAGCTGGTGAAATGCGGCTTTGAAACCCTGGTTGAAGCCGGCTATGCACCTGAAATGGCTTACTTCGAATGCCTGCACGAGCTGAAATTGATCGTGGACTTGATGTACGAAGGCGGCATTGCCAACATGAACTACTCGATTTCCAACAACGCGGAATACGGCGAATACGTTACCGGCCCCGAAGTCATCACGCCTGCTACCAAAGAAGCGATGAAAAAAGCCCTGTACCGTATTCAAAGCGGCGAATACGCCAAAATGTTCATCCAAGAAGGCGCAACCAACTACGCCAGCATGACCGCACGCCGTCGTCTGAATGCTGACCATCAAATCGAAAAAGTCGGCGCGCAACTGCGTTCCATGATGCCTTGGATTGCCAAAAACAAACTGGTCGACTTGGACAAAAAACTAATCCGACTCGATTCAGCCATAAGCAAACCTGCCCGAATTATCGGGCAGGTTTTTTGTTACGTTGAGATTTTGAGAAATTAAAAATTCCAGTAGAGGAAAGGTCGTCTGAAATACGAATTGAGAATTTCAGAGACCTTTGGCTTGAGTTGGAAGTTATAGTGGATTCAGTTCAAACTAGAACATAGCGACGAAGCTTGATCTGTGGTTTGTAGTGTTCTTTTTTATTAACGAATTTCAGGTCCGAAATCGGCTATGATAAATTCTTGAACTATCATGACCGCGCAGTTGTCTTTACGTTTTTTCATAAAAAGCATCTTTGCCTTTGCCGGAGCGGGTAACGTAAGAATAGATATGTCTTTACCGTCTAAATGACCGATAAAGCTAGGACTGCCTGCGAACTCTTCATAGTTTGTAGGTGGTAACGGACAGCGGTTATGGTGAAGTTCAACTTCAAGCTGCTTCATCTTGCCCTTTTCAGACGACCATTCGGCAAACGAAATACTGCGGATACCGTATTGTTGATATGGATCTTGGTTTACATGGTATGTGCTGTTGAACTGCTTGTCGTTTTTTTATCGTATGGTTAGCAGTTTGATTGATTTCATGCGCCAGCTCGGGGATGTCAATGCTGCGACCGATTTTATCCAAGTCGGTAAAGCTGCCATCGCGGGCAGCTTCTACTAAAACCTTAGACAAAGATTTATCGTACATACGCATGGTTTCCATCGTATCAGCCTTGGCGATATTGACAGATGTAAGCAATGCGCAAAATATCAAAAAATGAAATTTCATTATAAATCCTTGTTATTAAATAGAGTTTAAGAATAAAACAAAATTGCCTGCATAAAAGATGAGATATTATAAGGTATACCAATAATTTATTAAAATTTTCCCAACATTA
The DNA here is from genome assembly GCA_927911515.1 of uncultured Neisseria sp. GTDB lineage: Bacteria > Pseudomonadota > Gammaproteobacteria > Burkholderiales > Neisseriaceae > Neisseria. The sequence goes on along the minus strand of CAKMQH010000057.1, from coordinate 1,280 downwards.
TTTTTCTTATGTCTGAAAAACTTTTTGATGAATTATTTTTAAGAGTTATATAAATTTCATCATCAATTTTGTTTTGTGTTAATACCATATCTTCAATATATGGAATAATTTGTTCACAGTTGATTGAAATTAAATAGGCAGTTATCTCAATATAACTATATGATTCTATGAGAGAATGGTCTAATCTGTTCAATAGCAAAGTTTCAATCGATTTCGAGTGATAGCTTTTTTCTTTTAATGCATACACAATCCAAGAGATAACTTTGGGATGTCTGCTCTTTAAGTTTTTTATTAGATATTCTTCAATATAATCCCTTTTTGGAAAAAATGCGGAGCTGAACGCAGTAGCAATAACAATAGAATATCTATGTATTTGCCAAATTAATTGAATTTTTCCCTCTATTGCGCAGAATTCTTCCTCTCCTAAATCATAATTGTGAAACAAATGCCCTAAAGAAGATATCGCTGAGGATTTTACGTTAATGCTTTTATCGTTGTTTATAAAATGAATTAAAAGAGATAAAACCTCTTCAAGTTCAGATTTATTAAGCTTATTCTGAATCTGCCCAAGAATAAAGACAGCAAGTTCCCTATGCCGGCTATACCGGCTTGTTAAGAGAACATTTTTTAACGATGTCTTTAATTTCACGATACCGGAAAAATTGCAATCTTCTAGCTGCTTCGTATTGAATTTGAGTATTAGAATTCAGCAGAATATTGAGTAATTCAGCAACTGATAAATCCTTACATACCAAATAAGCATTAAAGCTCAAAGAATCTCTATTTTTCATATGGTTTGCCTTGTCTTGTTTCTAATGCAGGGGGGGGCTATCTTGAAAAATGTGATTTGATTTCATGAGTGTTAGCGTTTATGTGGACTTCAATAATTCCATGTCCACCTCTACGATGAGGATTTAATACTTGGGGAGAGTAGGTAAAAACATAATATTTGTTTTCTGTTTTATCAATGTAAGTGCTACATGATATATTGTAGTCGGAGATGTTTAATCCTTTAGCCTCTATCTCTTTCATTGAGAGAAATAGAGGTTGGGAATATTCTTTTTCTATCGATAGTTTTTTACCCGAATATCTGTAAATTTCAAAAGAATCAGCCATGGTATTTTGCGGTATAAAGAATATGAAGAGTAAAGTAATCAGATATTTTTTAAGATTCATTTAGTATTAACTCGATAGGATTTAAAATCGAAGGAACCAAGTTTCATGGTTTATAGCAAGCTGTTGGATCAGCAGATGTAGCAACTGTATTTTTCACCCCGTCG
>CAKMQH010000056.1 GCA_927911515.1 uncultured Neisseria sp. | reverse complement strand
AATGTGCAGTTGATGGCGGCGACGAGGGGTTGCAACGGCGAGCCGGGGTGCCGGCAAGGTTGTTTTGGATTTGCGGGATATAAGAAACGTACATACCGACGCTGGCCAGGGTGGCGGTGACGGAAAGAATGTGCATTTGTTTTTCAGTCATTGGTTTTCCTTTCTGATTAGACGATTGGGTTTTCAGGCTGTACAGATGTTGAGAGGGGGCTGAATTTATATTTTTGAAGTTTGGTTTTCAGACGGCCTGTTGTCGAGTTGAGTGTGGCCGTCTGAAAAAATCAGCTTTATTGTTTTGCTGCTTTGATATTGTCAATGAATTTGTCGAATAGATAGCCGACGTCTTGCGGGCCCGGGCTGGCTTCGGGGTGGCCTTGGAAGCAGAATACAGGTTTGTCTGTCAGTTCGATGCCTTGCAAGGTGTTGTCGAACAAGGATTTGTGGGTAATGCGTGCGTTGGTGGGCAGAGTGTCGGCATCGACGGCGAAACCGTGGTTTTGGCTGGTGATGACGACTTTGCCGCTGTCTAAATCTTGTACAGGGTGGTTGGCACCGTGATGGCTGAAGCGCATTTTCAGGGTTTTGGCGCCGATGGCGAGGCTGATCAGTTGGTGTCCTAAGCAAATGCCGAAAATCGGTTTGCCGCTTTCCATCAGTTTTTGTACGGCTTTGATGGCGTAGTCGCAAGGTTCGGGGTCGCCGGGGCCGTTGGACAGGAATACGCCGTCAGGATTGAGTGCCAATACTTCTTCCGCGCTGGTTTGCGCCGGAACGACGGTCAAGCGGCAGCCGCGTGAGGCGAGCATGCGCAGGATGTTGGTTTTGACACCGAAATCGTAGGCGACGACATGGTAAGGCTGTTCGGTAGGAGTAACGAAACCTTTGCCCAGCGCCCATTCGCCTTCGGTCCATTCGTAAGTTTCTGTGCAGGAAACTTCTTTTGCCAAATCTTTGCCGACCATGCTGCCGAATGCGGCAATCAGTTCTTGTGCTTTTTCAACGGTGGCATCCGCACCGGTCATGATCGCACCGCCTTGCGAGCCTTTTTCACGCAACAGGGTAGTCAGGCGGCGGGTATCGATATCGGCGATGGCGACGGTTTTGTTGCGCACGAGATAGTCGTGCAGGCTTTCGGAGGCGCGGAAGTTGCTGTGCAGCAGCGGCAGGTCGCGGATAATCAAGCCTGCGGCATAAACGCTGCGGCTTTCTTCGTCTTCGGCGTTGGTGCCGGTATTGCCGATGTGGGGGTAGGTAAGGGTAACGATTTGTTTGCAGTAGGACGGGTCGGTCAGGATTTCCTGATAGCCGGTCATGGAAGTGTTGAACACGACTTCGCCGGAAGTCGAACCTTCGTAACCGATTGATGTGCCGTGAAATACGCTGCCGTCAGCGAGAACGAGAAGAGCCGGAGTGGTCATGATGAATCCTGTTTGCCTGATGATGGTCGGTTTGCAGAAACGGGCAGGGGTCGTCTGAAAATTGTTTACAAAAAAGACCGCCTGAGAAAATATCGGCTAAAAAAACACGCCCCGCAGCCTTGATTTTGCTGCGTAACGTGCTTTTTCAGGCATAGCTGCCTATGCCGTAGAAGCAATGCATTCTACGTCAAAAAGCCGCATCGTTCAAGTTGTATCCTAAGATAGTTTCTACCTTAACAATCATGCGGTCTGTTTCATTTTCACCATTTGTCCCCTGTATCAGGCAAAAAATATTCGGAACTGCACATAAATGACATTGTAAATGTTAGAATCACATTCCGAGAAAATAAAAACAACGTCATCATCCGTCAACCGACGATTTTACGAAAAAAAGAACGCATTATGAAAAACAACCTTTCACGTTTCCCCGGTACCGTCCGTCCGATGATTTACAGCATCGCCTCCGCACTCGCCCTGATGGGTGCAGCATCGCAAGCGCAAGCACAGTTTGCCAAAACCCCGCTTTACCTGCAAAACGAATCTCAGATTACCGAACAGCCAAAAATTAAACATAACATTATGTTTTTTATTGATAACTCCGGGAGTATGGGATGGGGGGCGGGAGGTGGTACCAATAAAACGCGGATGGAAGTAACGAAAGAAGCGTTGCATGCCGTTTTGGATGAGCATAAAGATAAATTCAACTGGGGCTTGCAGGCTTTGGTCAATACCGAAAACGATCCAAACAACGCAGATCCCAAAAAGCGTACCAAAAAGAATTACACCAACGGGGATGAAACATTCAATACTTCATGGGAGCAGATGAAAAACCTGGTGGACGGTATGAGTCCGTCTGGCTATACGCCTTCTACCCGCCGTTATTACGAGGTTGTCGCCACAACGGTGATGCCGAATATCAAATACCGCTGTCAGAAGTCTTATGTCGTCATGATGTCTGACGGCGATGCCAACTTGTCGTGCAGTTTTTCTGCAGGACCAGAGTTTCACCATCGCTTCAATTATGATGGAAATAATAATTGGAACAATGAGCGAAATGGCGCGTATCGGATGACTTACTACAACTACAACGTATATAACGCTGCGCGAGGGCAGAGTTATCGGGACCCTGCCTTTGTTGCTGCATATAAATATTTCGGTCCGTCTCCGATGAAAGGTCTTTCCACTGCACAATTGGGAGGATTATGCCGACGAGAGAATCCTAATGATAATACTACTCCTTGGATTTCCAACTTTTGGGATACTACTGACGGCTATAACGGTGTAGAGGGCGGTATCCGCTTTTTCAGTAAGACGCTTGCTTCCAAAGATATTAAAACTGCAGCTGACGGTAACGGTAAGGATGAGGCGGGTGTAAGTTGGGATGGTGATCCTAATATCGACCCTAAAGGGGTGGATTATAGCAAGCAGTTAGTTCAGACTTTTACAGTCGGTTTTGGCAACACTCTTTCTGATACAGGTAAAAAGTATCTGACCAGAGGAGCGAGCCAAGACGATGGGTATTTCAACGCGGCGCAACCAAAAGATTTACTGGAGGCATTTAATAAAATTATCAGTCTGATTTCGAATGATAGTGCAAGCCCGAAATTTGAAGGTGAAGGTGGTACTGCTCCTGCAACTTCCAGCAGCGGAATTCCCGATTTGGCGGCAACCATCAAGCTGAATACCGGTTCTTGGAGTAGTCAGATTTTATTTAATAAATTGAATGAAAAAGGCAGAAGGAGCAGTACTGATACTAATACCGACCCTCAACCTTCTTTCGGTAATCGTAAAACGTTGATTAACACAGGTTCTAATACTTACTTTATCGACGCCATCCCTGATGATAAAGTCAGCAATGCCTATTTCGGTATTGAGAATAGTGACAAAGACGAATGGAAAAAGCTGCTCAATTGGACAGGCAGGGTTGGTAGTAACGACAATGCATACAGCCCATACCGTCCTCGGAATCTAGGTGAGCGTGATTTGGGCGATATTTTGGACGGTTCCGTTGCTGCAGTCGGTAATCAGGAGAATGGTCGCCGCAAATATTTGGTTGCCGCAGCCAACGACGGTATGGTGCATATTTTCCAAAGTACGGCAGGCGAACATCCTTATGATTTGAAAGTCAGCTATCTTCCTTCTGCGATGGAGCGTGAAAACGATGCGTCAGGCAACCCGATTACGCTTGCTAAGGTATTGAAAGATTTTGCTGATAAAGATTATGGCAAATCTATTGAAACGCATAAATACGGCGTGAATGGCGGTTTTACCCTGCGTCAGACACCTGTTGCAGAACAAGGCAGTAAGTTTCAACAACGTGTCTTTATGTTTGGCGCGATGGGGCAAGGCGGACGTGGTGCATACGCTCTTAATATAGGCGGTAAAGAAGATCAAACCACCAATACCGGTCTGGATGCGGCTGCTTGGAGCGATAAAGTTCCTTTGTTTGAAACTGCCAAAGGGAAAGACAATAATTTGGGCTTTACTATCGTACGCCACAGATCGGACGTGTTTCCATCAAGCGTGAAACTGATGGTAGTGCGAAACTGGAGGAAAATATCCGCTATGCAGGCTTCCTTGCCAGTGGTTATGCAGCTGAAGAAAAAGATGCAGCAACCAACGAGACTGCGTTATATGTTTATGAAATGCTTGGTAAAGAAGTCGGTACAGGCGAGAAACGCGGTCAGTCTGCGGGAGAAGAAGATAAGGCAGGTAAGGAGTTGGCGAAAATTATTGTGCCGGGCGGTGTAGGCGGTCTGTCCACGCCGACACTGCTTGATACCGATTTTGACGGAGTTGTCGATTTTGCCTTTGCAGGCGACAGAGGGGGTAATATGTACCGCTTCGACTTGCGCGGTGAAACGCCGAAAAATTGGACTGCGGTCAAAATCTTCTCAGGTTCGTCAAGCAAGCCGATTACCTCGGCTCCTGCCGTATCACGAAAAGGAGCTAAGGAATACGTCGTGATTTTCGGTACAGGTAGCGAAATCTACCAAAGTGATTTGAGTAATACTGAGACGCAATCGATTTACGGAATCGTCCAAAAATTGGATAAAACACCGAAAGATTTGTTCGAAGACAAGGCGAATAAAGATATTGCTGAGCAAAATCTGCGAGAGCAAACTATTACTGAGGTAGAGCAGTCATATAACGATGAAAACAACCAGCAGCAAACCGGTAAAGCCTTGTATCTGAGTAACGAAAAAATTGAAGAGACGCATAAAGGCTGGTTCATTAATCTGCGTTCCGGCGAGCGTGTCAGCATTAAGCCGACCATGATTCTGCGTACTGCCATCGTTACGATACGGAAGTACACTTCCGATGGAGGTAAAACCATCGGTAAAGAGGAAGCGGAAAAAGACTTGTGTTTGCCTGTCAGCAACAATAAGTCAACCAAAACCAGTACAACCTTCCTCGGCATCAATGCTGATAACGGCGGTGCACTCAATAGCCGTAGCGCGCGTTTTACGCCTGAAACGTTTACGCGTAAACTGGACGGTTTTGGTACGCAATACGCCAATGGTTTGACTCAAGAAGGTATTGTTAGCTTTACCTTTATCGATCCGAACAAGCGTACAGACGATCCTGTTACCGCCGATGGTGATAGTGGTGGAACTGGTACGGATAAGGAGCTTGGGTTGGGTTCTGGTACGCCCAACAACAAATGTTTCTCAGGCAAAGAGGGAGACCAGCGCAGTTTACTCCTGAATAAAGGGGAATCTCTGACAGTGAAAGGCCGTATCTGTGGTCTGCAACGTATCAGCTGGCGTGAGCTGTTTTTCTGATTGGTTTAGTTAAACGTCGCATCCGACAGAAAGGTCGTCTGAAAACTTGGAAACAGGTTTTCAGACGACCTTTGTTTTACCCAAATGCAATCAGTTTTGCAAAGGTGGTTAATCAGTTCCAGCAATTCGGACAGGGTGTCGTCTTGCGCCAGCCAGTTGCGGTAGCGGCATAAGGTGCTGTAATCGGGGATGCTCAGTTCGTCAAAACGACAAAACAGGTTGAAATCGATGCGGGTGATGAGGCTGTGGTTCGAGTTCGGGATCGGAGAGGCTGTGCCATTGTCCGAGCAGGACGGCTTTGAACATGGATAGCAGTGGATGGCGGGACGGCCGCGGTGGTCTCTAAGGTAACGGGTTCTTTGACGATTCAGGTACTGTTCGATCGGTTGCCAATCAATCACCGATCCAACTTCAATAGTGGGAAGCGGTCGACGTGTTTGGCAATCATGGCTTGTGCGGTTTGCTGGAAGAAGGTGCTCATGAGAAATACCCTAAATGTCTTGGTGGGAATTTAGGGGATTTTGGGGAATTTTGCAAAGGTCTCAGGTAACGAAAAGGTCGTCTGAAAAACGTGGCTGCTGTGATTCAATGAATGATAGGCTGTAATC
>CAKMQH010000055.1 GCA_927911515.1 uncultured Neisseria sp. | reverse complement strand
GCCTTGCCGTACTATTTGTACTGTTCTGCGGCTTCGTCGCCTTGTCCCTGATTTTTGTTAATCCACTATATTCACGAAGCGTGAGACTCAAGACGGAAACCGCAACAAGGTCAGAGGCCTTGCGAGAATTTCCAACGCAGGAGACACCGCTTTGGATAAAAAAACACGGAAACTATTGAATATCGGCAGACTTTTCAGGGTGCTTGATTTTATTGTTCGCTTTGCGCGGCTTTTTTGGCTGCCTTGGCAGCTTTGCGCTCCGCCCGCTTTTCGCTCAACTTGGTACGGTAGAACTGAAGGCGTTGGCGTTTTTTCCACCAGAACCATGCCAAAACTACTGCCAATATACCCAAAACAACGAAGATGCCGGATTGCAGGCTGTGCATTTTTGCCATCAGCCAATCGATGTTGTTTGCGCCGTATTCGCCCAAATAAATCCACACCGGTACGGAAATCAACGCGGCAAGCCCATCCATCAGGATGAAGCGGGTATAGGAAACTTTGCGGCTGATGCCTGCGGTCACGAAAACGGCGGTACGCAAACCGGGCATGAAGCGGGCGACGAACAATACCCAGTTGCCGTATTTGTCGAATTTCTCCTGCACCTGCGCGTAACGCTTCGGCGTCATCACGCGGGCAATCGGTTTGAACTTAAGGATTTTCTGCCCCCACACGCGTCCGGCGACAAACATAAATCCGTCGCCCGCCAACACGCCGAGCATACCGACGACAACCATCCAATGCGAATTGGTGTGCCCCAAGCCGGAAATCACGCCGCCTGTCACCAGCGTCAAATCTTCGGGAATCGGTACGCCAAAGCCGCAAATGACCAAAACGAAAAACACAGCTGCATAGCCGTAATTGGCAAAAAGGTCTTCTAAAAAGGCAAACATGGCGTATCCGTCGGTTGTAATGTGGGGGGGGAAATTCATTTGAACTGAATGTTGTATTTTACCAAAGATAGGGTCGTCTGAAAGAAATAACAAGGCAGGTTATGAAAATAGGCGTGAACAATATGGACTGATGAGTTTCAGACGACCTCGAATCCTAAAAAAACACAATGGATTAACCTTAAACCGACATAGCTTTCTCCTCCTTGCCCTGATTTAAAATCAATCCACTGTACCGTCATTTCCGCTTGTACGGAAATGACGGCAGTTTCAAGGTTTGCTAAAAACCTATTGATTTTTCGACGGCATTACTGCTTGCCGGTGATGGCTGCTGCGATGCGTTCCGCGCCTTTTTTCGCCCAGTCCGCCTGACGCGCTTCGACCATGACGCGCACGACCGGCTCGGTACCCGATGCGCGCAACACGACGCGGCCTTTGCCTTCGAGTTCTTTTTCCACTTCTGCCAACACGTCTTTCGAGGCTTCCTGCCATTTCTGACCTTTTTGGATGCGCACGTTGATCATGGTTTGCGGATACGGCTGCCAATCGGCGCAAACGGTGGCGAGGTCTTGGTTCAGGATTTGCAGCGCCGCCAAAACCTGCAGCGCGGAGATGATGCCGTCGCCGGTGTTGTGTTTGTCCATGCACAAAATATGGCCGCTGGCTTCACCGCCGATGAGCCAGCCGCGTTGGTTCAGCTGTTCTAATACATAGCGGTCGCCGACTTTGGCGCGGCAGAAATCGACGCCCTGCTCTTTCAGGGCGATTTCCATTGCCATATTGGTCATGACCGTACCGACCACGCCGCCGATGTTGATACCTTCGCGGGCGCGGGCTTTGGCGATGACGTAAATCAGGCTGTCGCCGTCGTACACTTTACCGTTTCGGTCGACCATCATCAGGCGGTCGCCGTCGCCGTCCAACGCGATGCCGTAGTCGGCTTCGTTTTGCAATACGGCGGCCTGCAAGGCTTTGGGATGGGTCGCGCCGCATTTTTCGTTGATGTTGTAGCCATTGGGTTCGTCGCCGATGCTGACGACTTGCGCGCCGAGTTCGTGGAAAACTTTGGGCGCAACGTCATAGCCTGCGCCATGCGCGGTATCGACCACCAATTTCAGGCCGCGCAAATCCAAATGGCTGGGGAAGGTGGATTTGCAGAATTCGATGTAGCGGTCGTCCGCGCCGTTGATGCGGCGGGCGCGTCCGAGGCGGGCGGACGGCTGGGTTTTCATTTCCTCGTCGATTTTGGCTTCGATTTCCAACTCGATTTCATCGCTCAGTTTCACGCCGCCTTCGGCAAAGAATTTGATGCCGTTGTCGGAATACACGTTGTGCGACGCGGAAATCATCACGCCTGCGGACAAACGCAATGCACGGGTCAGATAAGCTACGCCCGGTGTAGGCAGCGGGCCGGTTTGGATGACGTTGACACCCGCGGCGGTAAAACCCGCCACCAGCGCGGCTTCAAGCATGTAGCCGGAAATACGCGTGTCTTTGCCGATCAGGACGGTCGGCTTCTGCCCGTCATCATGCTGCACCAACACCTGCCCCGCCGCATAACCGAGTTTCAATACGAAATCGGGGGTAATCGGAAATTGACCGACTTCGCCGCGCACGCCGTCCGTGCCGAAATATTTTTTTGCCATGAGTTTACTCCGTGAGGATGTTTTTAGAATGGGGTTACCCGTAAATGTCATAACGGGCAGTATAGGGAATTTTATGCAAAACTGTTGGGATTTATGTTTAGCGTCATTAGATTACGCCTGAGCGGTATAGTTTCTTATTTTATCAAAACCCGAAACAAGTTAACCGGATTAAACAAACGGGTCTCTGAAACCGCCAAACTTGTTTTCAGACGACCTCTTTATCACTATTTTAGGGGCTGTCGACATTTCATTTTCAAAGTGTTTTTTTGCTTCCAAAACAGAAGCTATTAAATGCCGGCAATCCCCAAGGCGTCCCACACCTTCAACGCATCCGCCGTCGCCTTCACATCATGCACCCGCACAATTTGCGCGCCGCGCGCTACGGAAGCCAACGCCGCCGCCACGCTGCCGTGTACGCGTTCCGCCGCGTCTGCCTCACCGGTCAGTTCGCCTATCATGCGTTTGCGCGACACGCCGATGAGCAGCGGAAAACCCGTTTCCGTCATCAATTCGGGCAAATGCCGCATCAGCGCGATATTGTGTTGCAAGGTTTTGCCGAAGCCGAAACCTGGATCGAGCGCGATGCGTTGCGGGGCGATACCTGCCGCGATACATTCCGCCGCCCTCTCTTTCAAATACCGCGCCACTTCGCCGACAACATCTTGATATTTCGGATTAATCTGCATGTTTTCGGGCAAACCCTGCATGTGCATCAGGCAAATGCCCGTATCCACCTGACGCGCCAGCAATTCGACCGCGCCCTCGTCGGTCAACGCCGCTATATCATTAATAATATCGACGCCGCCGAGCGCCAACGCTTTTTCCATAATCACCGTGCGGCGCGTGTCCAAACTGACGGGAACTCCCCACCCTGCCACTTCCGCCAACACAGGCGCAACCCGCGCCCATTCTTCTTCAGGCGAAACATAATCCGCACCCGGCCGCGTCGATTCGCCGCCGATGTCGAGAATGTCCGCGCCCTCCTTTAGAAGCTGTTCGGCGTGTGCCAAGGCTGTTTGGGCGTTTTGCGAATATACGCCGCCGTCGGAAAAGAATCGGGCGTCAGGTTGACGATACCCATGATTTTCGGCTTGTCCAAACCGATTTCAAACCTGCCTGCCTGCCAGATGCGCGTGGTCATGATGGTGTTCCGTAAAATAATGAAGACGAAATTATAGGTCGTCTGAAAACATCATGCAGCTTTCAGACGACCCCGTTTACAAATCCTGCCGTTTAATGCCAAAATCAGGTTTACCATCCTAATCCGCCTGACAAAGGAAGCATCATGTACCGACACGTCGAATACTATCCCGGCGATCCGATTTTGAGTTTGGTCGAAACCTTCAAAAACGACCCGCGTCCTGAAAAAGTCAATTTAAGCATAGGCATTTATTTCGACGACGAAGGCAAAATGCCCGTATTGGAATCCGTGAGCCGCGCCGAGACCGCCCGCGCCGCCACGCCTTCGCCGTCGCCCTACCTGCCTATGGAAGGTTTGAACACTTACCGCAGCGCCGTGCAGCATTTATTGTTCGGCAAAGACAACCCCGCGCTTGCGCAAGGACGCATCGTTACCGTACAAACCTTGGGCGGCTCGGGTGCGCTCAAAGTCGGCGCGGATTTCCTGCACCGCTGGTTTCCCGCAGCGCGCGCCTACGTCAGCGACCCGACTTGGGACAACCACCGCGGCATTTTTGAAGGCTCAGGTTTCGAGGTCGGCACTTATCCTTATTACAATCCTGCCACTGTCGGCGTCAAATTCGACGAAATGACCGCGTTTTTCAACACCCTGCCTGAAAACAGCGTCCTAATCCTACACCCCTGCTGCCACAACCCGACCGGCGTGGATATGTCGGAACAGCAATGGGACGAAGTGTTGCACATCATCAAAACGCGCAAGCTGATTCCGTTTATGGACATCGCCTACCAAGGCTTCGGCGGCGATTTGGACAGCGATGCCTACGCCATCCGCAAAGCAGTGGAAATGGATTTACCCTTGTTCGTCAGCAACTCCTTCTCGAAAAACCTGTCGCTCTACGGCGAGCGCGTCGGCGGCCTGAGCGTGGTTTGCCCGAATAAAGAAGAAGCGGAATTGGTGTTCGGACAGCTCAAATTCACCGTCCGCCGCATCTATTCCAGCCCGCCCGCACACGGCGCCTATATCGCCGCCGATGTGATGAACAGCCCCGAACTTTACGCCTTGTGGCAAAACGAAGTCTATGTCATGCGCGACCGCATCCGCGCCATGCGGCAGAAACTTTATGACGTCTTGACCGCGCAAATCCCCGACCGCGATTTCACTTATTTCATCAAACAGCGCGGCATGTTCAGCTACACAGGATTGAGCGTGGAACAAGTCCGCAGGTTGCGCGACGAATTTGCCGTTTACCTGCTGGATTCGGGCAGGATGTGCGTTGCCGGACTGAATGCCTCGAATATCGCCTATGTTGCCGATGCGTTTGCCGAAGTGTTGAAATAAAACGCAAAAAGCAAAAGGTCGTCTGAAACCCGATGTAGTTTTATTTGAAGTAAATCAAAAGGCCGCCCGAAAAATTTTCATCTTTCAAACGGCCTCTCTATAATTGGCGCACCCAACAGGGATCGAACCTGTGACCTCCAGCTTCGGAAACTGACACTCTTCCAACTGAGCTATGGGTGCAGGGAAGGCGTAAGATTAACGCAAATCCCGCCTGTTGGCAAAGCCTATTATGCAGGATGGCGCAAACAAGACAAATTTGCAGAAAATTCCCTGCAAATAATCAACAACATAACTAATCCACCCCTGAACAAACGGCAAAAAACTGCCGCCTTTGCGTATATTTTCCACAAGAGCGATTGGAAAGCCCCTGTGAATTCAGTATAATCCAGCAAAATATTGTTAACTGCGTTTAACACACCAAACTATAACTCAAAGCACAACCTAACCTAACGGCGAGGCCTACCAAATGAAACAACTCCGCGACTCAAAAGCCCAAGGCTCTGCATTGTTTACCCTTGTGAGCGGTATCATCATTGCTATTGCAGTCATTTACTTCCTCATCAAATTGGCGGGCAGCGGCTCGTTCGCAGACGTTAACCAATCGTCCGAAGCCGCCACGCAAACCCGTATCCAACCCGCAGGGCAGCTCGCCTTAGGCGACGGCATTCCGGTAGGCGAACGCAAAGGCGATCAGATTTTCAACAAAATCTGTATCCAATGTCACGCTGCGGACAGCTCCGTCCCCAACGCGCCTAAAATCGAAAACAACGGCGATTGGGCTCCCCGTATCGGACAAGGTTTCGACACGCTGTTCCAACACGCTCTGAACGGCTTTAACGCCATGCCTGCCAAAGGCGGTGCAGCCGATTTGACCGACCAAGAACTCAAACGCGTCATCACTTACATGGCGAACAAGAGTGGCGGCAACTTCCCTGATCCCGATGCCGCAGCACCTGCCGATCAAGCAGCTTCAGGCGATGCAGCCGCATCCGCACCGGCCGCTGCCGGCTCCGCACCCGCAGCGACGCGCCTAAAGCCGAAGACAAAGGCGCTGCCTCTCCTGCAGCCGGCGGTGCAGACGGTCAAAAAGTTTACGAAGCCAACTGTAAAATGTGTCACGGCGGCACTATCCCCGGCGCTCCCGGCGTAGGCAAAAATGACGAGTGGGCTCCGCGCATCAAACAAGGTAAAGAAACCCTGTACAAACACGCTCTCGAAGGCTTCAACTCTATGCCTGCCAAAGGCGGTAACGCCGGTCTGAGCGACGACGAAGTCAAAGCAGCGGTCAACTACATGGCTAACCAATCAGGCGCTAAATTCTGATTCATTCAGAAAACGCCATAGATACCCCAATAAAAACGCACCTTTAAACAAGGTGCGTTTTTTTGTTGCCATTCTTCATTACCTCCTAAAGAATACAAATCAAATACAAATCAACCAGACCCATCGATTGATTTTGCCTTACAATCTCCCTCTTGGTGTTCAAAGCCTTCCTAGCAACAGAAATATTTTCAGACGACCTCCTAGCCGCTTTGGTAAAATGCACCACACCATTACCGACCCTCTTCCGCCATTCCCGACCAACCGCCCATGACCAACCAGCGCATCAACCACGAACCTGTCTTCCTGCTTGCTTCCGCACCTTGGCGCGAGAGCAGTTTGTGGGTGGAAGTGTTCAGCCGCCGTTACGGGCGCGTGGCTTTGCTGGCGAGAAGTGCGCGCAAGCGGCAGAGTGAGTTGCGCGGCGTGTTGGTTCCGTTTGTACCGGTCAGTGCCTCTTGGTACGGTTCGCAAGAATTGAAAACGCTGCATCGTGCGGAGTGGATAGGCGGCTGGCCGCAACCGCAAGGCAGGGCTTTGTTCAGCGGTTTATATATCAACGAATTGATGCTCAAACTGACGGCTCGCGAAGACCCGATACCCGAGCTTTACGACGCGCTGGAAGCAGTGATGCAGGCGGTATGCGGCGAAAACAGCCATACCGCCGCACTGCGACGCTTTGAATGGACTTTACTCAGCCGTTTGGGATTCGCGCCCGATTTGTTCCACGATGGCAACGGAGAAGCAATCCGCGCTGAAGAAACCTACTGGCTGACGCCTGAAAACGCGGTCGTCCCCATTGAAGAAGCCGAACGCTTCAATCCGCGCAACCATGGCGTGGCTGTCGGCGGCGACATCTTAATTCAGCTGCGCGAAGGTGATTTCACCCACCCCGAAAGCCTCGGACAGTCGCTAAAAATCACGCGCCTGCTGATTGACAACCTCCTGCCCGAAGGCATTAAATCCAGACAGGTTTTGCAACAACTCCAGCAATTCAGTTTCGGCATTTAACTTTTTTCAGACGACCTTTTTCATCGGCAGGTCGTCTGAAAATCCAAAGAAAGGATACATCATGCTCTTAGGTGTAAACATCGACCACATCGCCACCGTCCGCAACGCCCGCGGTACGACCTATCCCAGCCCTGTGGAAGCGGCATTGGTCGCGGAAACGCACGGTGCGGATTTGATTACCATGCACCTGCGCGAAGACCGCCGCCACATCAAAGACGCGGACGTGTTCGCCGTCAAAAACGCCATCCGCACGCGCCTGAACCTTGAAATGGCGCTGACTGAAGAAATGCTGGAAAACGCGCTCAAAGTCATGCCACAAGACGTGTGCATCGTGCCTGAAAAACGTCAGGAAATCACGACCGAAGGCGGTTTGGACGTATTGGCGCAACAAGAAAAAATCGCCGAGTTCACCAAAATCCTGACCGACGCAGGCATCCGCGTTTCGCTCTTTATTGATGCCGACAACGATCAAATCCAAGCCGCCTATGACATCGGCGCGCCCGTTATCGAACTGCACACCGGCGCATACGCCGACGCACACAGCCACGCCGAACAAATCAAGCAATTCGAGCGTCTGCAAAACGGCGCGCATTTTGCCAGCGATTTGGGCTTGGTCGTCAACGCCGGACACGGCCTGACCATACACAATGTTACCCCCATCGCCCAAATCCTCGCTATCCGCGAGTTGAACATCGGGCATTCGCTGATTGCCCAAGCCCTCTTCCTCGGTCTGCCTGAAGCCGTCCGCCAGATGAAGGAAACCATGTTCAGGGCAAGACTGCTGCCTTGATAGGCGACACCCACCTTTTCAGACGACCTTCTCTCAACAAGGAGACCACCGCATGATTTACGGCATAGGCACAGACATCGTTTCCCTCAAACGCATCATCCGCCTGAGCAAAAAATTCGGACAAGCGTTTGCCGAGCGCATCCTTACGCCTGAAGAGTTGCTCGAATTTCCGCAAGCAGGCAAGCCCGTCAACTACCTTGCCAAACGCTTTGCCGCCAAAGAAGCCTTTGCCAAAGCCGTCGGCACGGGCATACGCGGCGCGGTTTCCTTCCGCAACATCGGCATCGGGCATGACGCATTGGGCAAACCCGAATTTTTCTACGCCCCCGCCCTGTCCAAATGGCTGGAAGAACAAGGCATCAGCCACGTCAGCCTCAGCATGAGCGACGAAGAAGACACCGTGTTGGCATTTGTCGTTGCCGAAAAATAAGACGACAATACCCATTGGCAGGTCGGATTCCCGAATCCGACCTTTCCAAATTTTCAGACGACCCTTCTCCCTATTCCCATGACCCAAGACACCCGCCCCCTTATCCGCGTCGTTGCCGGCATCCTGCTCAACCAAGACGGCGACTACCTGCTCAGTTCCCGCCCCGAAGGCAAACCCTATGCCGGATATTGGGAATTTGCCGGCGGCAAAGTCGAAGCGGGCGAAACCGACTTCCAAGCCCTGCAACGCGAGTTTGAAGAAGAACTCGGCATCCGCATCCTCGCCGCCACGCCTTGGCTGACCAAAATCCATTCCTACGAACACGCCCGCGTCTGCCTGAAATTCCTATGGGTAAACACCGACCAATGGACGGGCAAACCCCAATCCCGCGAAGGACAGGCATGGTCGTGGCAAAAAGCGGGCGATTTCAACGTCGCCCCCATGCTGCCCGCCAACGGCCCGCTGCTGCGCGCCCTCTCCGTCCCCCGCCAACTTAAAGGTCGTCTGAAAACCGGTTTGCACGGACAAAACAGTACCGGCGAATACCGCGTCACCCCCTACTCCCTAGCCGAACCGCACCACGCCAACGTCCTCATCTCAGAAACCGAACTGCGCAAGCTCGGCAAATTGCCTCAAGCCCAAAGCGTTTGGGTATCGGTACACACCTGCGAACAATGGCAGCGCGTACAAGATGCCGACGTCGTCGTTTGGCAAGTCAATGATGAAGCAAGCGCACAACAAGTGCTTGAAATATTGGAGCAAGGCGTATCCGTTCCGCTGGTTGTCGCCGCGCCCGAAACACTGGTTTCAAGCTACCGCGACCGCTGGCTCTCGACAGGCGCACACACCGTCCTGACCGACAACGACACCGAGGTCGTCTGAAATGGACAAAAACCGCAAACTCCTCATCGCAGGCGTCCTCCTCATCCTCTTCGCCGCCGCCAAACTCCTGCT
>CAKMQH010000054.1 GCA_927911515.1 uncultured Neisseria sp. | reverse complement strand
AGTCGCAAGAAACCTGCTTGATGTGTAGGAAATCGTCGCGTTGTTTACACTTTTTTCTACGGCGGACAGCTTTTTGTTTTTGCTTGAATGATTCTTAGGCAGCTATCCGGCATTATCAAGAACAGAGCGGGTTTCCCGTGCTATCGTACATTCTTGACAATGCCAGATAGCTGCTCAAACGGGTCTTCAAGCAAAAGCCAAAAGTGTAAACAACACTGTTGATTTCTACACTTGATGTTTGTACATAAAGGTCGACTGAAAAACGAAGCTGTGGCAAGATTGTAGCGATATAGAGGATTTGAACTAAAAAGGAGAAAGCCCATGCCCAAGCTGACACCAAAAATGTTTGCTTTTCTGCAAGAGCCTCAAGCTGAAGCTGTTTTGCTGCGGCTCTACACCCAAGCCTTAAAGCAAAACAGGCAAATGTTTTTCCACTTTCTGCCCAAGATTTTCAAGCTGTTGGGTAAAGGTCTGGATTGGACGGGGGAAAACGAAAGTTTTTACGAAGATAAATACATCCCCATCGCACCGCAGCAAGGCAAGTTCTTGTATATGCAAGCTTTGGCATCGGGTGCAAAAAACATCGTCGAATTCGGGACTTCCTACGGCATTTCGACGCTGTATCTCGCGGCGGCCGCCAGAGTCAACGGCGGGCGCGTCATCACTTGCGAATATCTGCCGCACAAAGCCGCAGCGGCGAGAAAACATTTTCAAGAAGCCGGTTTGGCAGACTATATCGAGCTTCGCGAAGGCGATGCGCTGGAAACCTTAAAAGACTTAGCCATCCGCCCCGATTTCGTCTTGCTCGACGGCTGGCCGGATTTGGTATTCCCCGTATTCAAGCTGCTGGAACCCAATCTTGCCGACCGCGCGGTCATCGCCGTGGACGATGTGGAAGGCTTCTCACCTGCCATGCAGGATTATCTCGATTACGTCCGCCGTCCTGAAAACGGTTATATTTCATCCACATTAAAGCCTTACAAAGCGTTGGAATATACGGTCAAGTTAGACCAATAAACCAAAGAGGTCGTCTGAAAACTCGGTTTGGGCGAAATGGATTTGCCTTACTGGTTTTCAGACGACCTTTTATTGATGCCTTTTCAGTTGTTAATGCTCAATCATCATTCCGGCTTCGTCCACCATGCCGCCTGCCGCATTAACCCGCTCCTGCGCGGCTTTCACTTGATTTTCCAGACCCTTAATCCGTTCTTGATAGCGGGCGTAGTTGCGCTCGTTGCCATAACGGACCTGTTTGCCCTCTTCCAAATTTTTCTGTGCCTGAGCCAATTCGTTTTGCGCCGAAGACGAACCGGGCATTGCTCCGGCTGGCGGAGGCGGCATTTGTTCAGAAGGAACGTTTCTTGAAGCAGCGTTTGCTGATGCCGAGTGTGCAGACGGTGCGGCGGAGGTATAAACCGAAGGTCTGCCGATATTGCCCGGTTTGCAGTTTTTGCCGCCGGTCTGCGTATAGGTTTTACGTCCCGATTTGTCGATACATTCAAATACGGGGGATGCCGTGGCTACGGCGGAAAATGCGAGCAGTAATGTGCTTAAAATCAATTTATTCATTGTTATACCTTTCATCAAATCATCAAAACCATATCCACCATACCACTAAAGCGATGATCATCACCAAATTGGCAATAATAATCGGCTTCCATTGCCTAGGCGCGTGGCGTAATTCTGCACCCGAACGCGTGCGGCGGATATAGAAAAACGGACTGAGCAACATAGATGCGGCACACAACAGAATAATCATGGCGTAATAGATTTTTTCGGTTTCCATTTCCTCCGCCCCCGTTTCAGACGACCTATACAAAATATGCTACAATCGCTGGCGATTATAACACCCTGTTTATCTATATTTATAAAGGTTTTACCAATAATGATTTCTACCAACGGCATTACCATGCAGTTCGGCGCGAAGCCGCTGTTTGAAACGTATCCGTCAAATTCGGCGAAGGCAACCGCTACGGCTTGATCGGCGCGAACGGTTCGGGCAAATCCACCTTCATGAAAATCCTCGGCGGCGATTTGGAACAGACGGCGGGCGAAGTTGCGATTGAAAACGGCGTACGCTTGGGTAAGCTGCGCCAAGACCAGTTTGCCTACGAAGACATGCGCGTGCTGGACGTGGTGATGATGGGGCACACCGAAATGTGGGCGGCAATGACCGAACGCGACGCGATTTACGCCAACCTGGAAGCCACCGAAGACGACTACATGAAAGCCGCCGAACTGGAAGCCAAATTCGCCGAATACGACGGCTACACCGCCGAAGCGCGCGCTGCCGAACTGTTGAGCGGCGTAGGCATTTCCGAAGATTTGCACAATGCGACCATGGCGGAAGTCGCCCCGGGCTTCAAGCTGCGCGTATTGCTGGCGCAAGCCCTGTTCTCCAAACCTGATGTATTGTTGCTTGACGAGCCGACCAACAACTTGGACATCAATACCATCCGCTGGCTGGAGGGCGTGTTGAACCAATACGACTCCACCATGATCATCATCTCGCACGACCGTCACTTCTTGAACGAAGTCTGCACGCACATGGCGGATTTGGACTACAACACCATCACCATCTATCCGGGCAACTACGACGCTACATGCTCGCCTCCGCCCAATCGCGCGAACGCGCCTGAAAGACAATGCCAAGGCAAAAGAGAAACTGCAAGAGCTGCAAGAGTTCGTCGCCCGCTTCTCCGCCAACAAATCCAAAGCCCGTCAGGCAACCAGTCGTCTGAAACAGGCAGACAAAATCAAAGCCGAAATGGTCGAAGTCAAGCCTTCAACCCGCCAAAACCCGTATATCCGCTTTGAAGCCGATGAAAAAGCCAAGCTGCACCGTCAGGCAGTAGAGGTCGAAAACTTGGCAAAACGCTTTGAAACTCAGTTGTTCAAAAACCTGAGTTTCATCCTCGAAGCCGGCCAACGCCTCGCCATCATCGGCCCCAACGGCGCAGGTAAATCCACCCTGCTGAAACTCCTCGCCGGCGCATTCAAGCCCGAATACGCCGAAGGTATCGCACCCGATGCAGGTACCATCAAATGGGCGGAAAAAGCCAACATCGGCTATTACCCGCAAGACCACGAAAACGACTTCGATGTCGATATGAACCTGAGCGAATGGATGCGCCAATGGGGACAGGAAGGCGACGACGAACAGGTCATCCGCGGCACTTTGGGGCGTTTGCTCTTCGGCAGCAACGACGTGGTGAAAAAAAGTGCAGGTTCTCTCCGGCGGTGAAAAAGGCCGTATGCTCTACGGCAAACTCCTGCTGCTGAAACCCAATGTGCTGATTATGGACGAACCAACCAACCACATGGACATGGAAAGCATCGAATCGCTGAACATGGCACTGGAAAAATACAACGGCACGCTGATTTTCGTGTCGCACGACCGCCAGTTTGTCTCCTCGCTCGCCACCCAGATTATCGAGCTGGACGGCAAGGGCGGATATGAATATTATCTGGGCGATTACGAAAGCTACCTGGCGAAAAAAGGAATTGAGTAAGGAAATAAAAACATGAATGCCAATCTAAGAAAGCTACTGCAAAACCTGCTTGCGCTCATCGTATTGCCCGCATTGGGCTGGTACCTTACGCAAGACGGTACAGTACACGTAGTTGATACCGAACATACTTATAGAAAAGGTCGGGCAGTCGCTTGGCTATTTAAAGAGTTCGGCGTAACCGGCGTGTGGGGTTTTCTAGGCATAGCATGGATTGTCTGCCTATTTTTAGCCATTCGTTCATATCAGGCGTGGCAGAAAGATGAATAGCAATAAATGAAAAGCTCAGGCAGCCTGAAAGTGACTTTCAGACTGCTTGATTTTTTGTCAATAAAGGAAGATAGCAAAGAAAATACAAACAACATAACTATATAGCAAGTTATCTTACTAATGCTATAGTTTATAAATCATCCACAATAGATTTATTACCCTTGCTCCTCAAAAATAATTAACTAAATTGTCTATATTCAAAATACATTCAATATAACATATAAATATATTTATTTCACATTTAAAAATGGCCCGAATTACCGTTATTTAACCGATTTTGAAATTATTTTACTAACTCAGGCGCATATGGCTTAACCCCCTCTATGCAAACTCAATTTAAACAAAATAAAAAACGAAATAACGCTCTAAAATAAAAGGAAATTCAACAAGACATCCCATCAAAAAATATTCCTTAATCACGGTATTCACTACTTAACTTTTTTCTTTCAAACCGTCCAATTTCGTCTAATCCCATGATTTTAGTCATGGAAACAAAATAGATATGCTTGACACTCCGCAAGAATGGTTTAACATACAATTTCTTTTTTAACCAAGATCCAAAAAGAGAGACTCATGAAAAAATCAGCTTTATTGGCAACTTTGTTGGCCGCTTTATCTTTGTCTGCATGTGGTGGTGGTACTCCTGCAGTTTGTGATGAATACAAAAAAGCTATTGAAGATGCTAAAGGTATTTCTGAAGATGCAAAAGCCGGTATGAAACAACAGTTTGAGGAAATGAAAAAGCTGCCTTCAGACCAACAGGAAATGGCTTGTAAAGGTGGCTTGACTGGATTACAAAACATCGGCACTCCATCTCCTGAAGCAGCTGCAGAAGCAGCTCAAGACGCTGCAGACGATGCCAAAGAAGCTGCTGCTGATGCCAAAGAAGCTGCTGCTGATGCTAAAGAAGAAGCAAAAGATGCTGCTGACGCAGCTAAGTAATGCTATACCTTTAGCAGAAAAACGGATTCTGATGACTCAGAGTCCGTTTTTGTTTATGCTTTTATTGATTAGTTATGTATTAAGTGATTTAATTATTATGAAATATGTATAAAAATTAACTTTCAATATAGTTTCCAACACAACAAACTTTTGTTTTTACGTACAAGCCATCCCTATAGAGCAATCGGGGTGCTTGAAATCAAAATACGTGGTCGTCTGAAAATAGTTTTCAAACGACCTTTGATATTACACGCTGTATAAGGAGTGGCTGAATCTGAACTTTAACCTATATCTTCATTTCCATTCAGCCAGTTTACTGCGATATCTTCAGGTCAGACTAATTTAAAATTCAAAGTGAAATTGCGTTCGCTGCCATATTCGTCTGCCACATCAAACCCGTTTTGCCGCATCAACTCGCGTAATTCGGCGCGGCTCGGTTTGTCGGGGTCGCCTGCCGTTTCGGAAACCGACAGCAGCCCGTCAGGACGAAGCAGCCTGCGGAACTCTGCCAAATACTCGGCTTGGTTGGCGACTTCGCCCAATACGGTAATCAGCACAATGCGGTCAAACGATTGATCGGGAAAATCAAAATGTGTGCCGTCGCACAGATAATAATCCACGTTATCGATATGCCGACGATGCAAACGTTTTTCGGTATAAGCCAACATTTCCGGCTGTATATCCGCTGCCACCAATCGTCCTTGCGGAACCGATTGCGCCAGTGTCGGGCTGAAATAACCCGCTCCGCAGCCCACTTCCAAAATGCGGTGGTGTGGCGCAAGGTGCAGCCGTTGCACGATTTGTTGCGGCGAAAGCGCCCAGTTGCGCAAAGGAATCAGCAGCGTGAATGCAAGCTGATGCGGGAAGATTTTGCCTTTTTGCGTGAGTCCCTGCCAAATGCTTTTGAGCGTGTTAAACATGGGAATTCCTTCGGGTAGTTTGTTTCGCCGTGTGTTTGCACGATATACAGTATAAAAATAGTACGCGTTTTTTTCCAATCATCGTAAAAGCAGCCTGCACTCCAATTTTTGAACGTGCAGGCTGCTTTTTATAGAGAGGCCGTCTGGAAAATTATTTTTCCAGGACGACCTTTGATATTCAGTTCCGTTAGGT
>CAKMQH010000053.1 GCA_927911515.1 uncultured Neisseria sp. | reverse complement strand
ATATCGAAAAGGTCGTCTGAAACCTGAATCGGGTTTTCAGACGACCTTTTGTTTATATAGTGGATTAACTTTAAGCCAGTACGGCGTTGCCTCGCCTTAGCTCAAAGAGAACGATTCTCTAAGGTGCTGAAGCACCAAGTGAATCGGTTCCGTACTATCTGTAGTGTCTTCTGCTTCGTCGCCTTGTCCTGATTTAAATTTAATCCACTATATGTTTGAGCTTAACCGAATGCTTAACGGCTGTCTTTCCATTGGTAATATTTCGAGCCGAGGAAGGAGCCGAGTTTGCGTAGGAAAGGTTGGGTGATGATGCTCGGGTGTTTGAGTTTTTCAAACGGTTTCAGACGACCATCGTCGCCCATGATGGCTTCGGCGATGGCAAGACCCGCTATGCCGGTAATTGCCATGCCGTGTCCGGAATAGCCTTGGGCATAGTAGATATTGGGGGCGAGTCTGCCGAAGTGGGGCGTGAGGTTGGCGGTGATGTCGCATTCGCCGCCCCATGAGTGTTCGATTTTGACATCGGCAAGCTGGGGAAAGACTTTGAGCATATCTTGGCGGACAAGCTCGGTCATGCGCTCAGGGTCGTCGATGAACTCGTTGTCTTTACCGCCGAAGAGCAGGCGGCCGTCGGAACTGAGGCGGTAGTAGTCGAGGACGTGGCGGTTGTCGCAGACGGCCATGTTGTTGCGGATGAGTTCTTTGGCGCGTTCGCCCAGCGGTTCGGTGGCGATGATGAAGGTGCTGACGGCGATGGCTTTTTTTTCCAACGGCTTGAATTTTTGATGCAAACCGGCGTAGGTGTTGACGGCATACACGAGGTTTTGGCATTCGAAGCTGCCGTCTGGGGTATGGACGAGCCAGCCGCCTTGATAGGGTTCGATACGGGTCATCGGGGACTGTTCGAAAATCTGCGCGCCGGCTTCAACGGCGGCGCGGGCGATGCCCAGGGTATAGTTGAGCGGATGGAGGTGGCCGGAATGAGGATCGAACTGTGCGCCCAAGTACATATCGCTGGCAAGTTGTTGCTTGAGCGTGGCTTTATCCCAGAGTTGGTAATGGGTAGCGTTGTAATGTTGTCGGGCGTGTTCATGCCATTGTTGCAATTCTTCCCAATGCTGCGGGCGGATGGCGACGGTAGCATAGCCGCGCTGCCAGTCGCAGGCGATTTGGTGTTTTCTGACGCGTTCGTCAACGAGTTCGACGGCTTGCAGGGATTGCTGCCAAAACCAGCGGGCTTGTTCCAAGCCGACTTGTTTTTCGATTTCTTCCATACCGCAGGCGTAATCGCTGATGACTTGCCCGCCGCTGCGTCCAGATGCGCCGAAGCCGACGCGTGCGGCTTCGAGTACGATCACTTCGTGTCCGTTTTCGGCAAGGGGAAGGGCGGTGCAAACTCCTGTCAATCCTCCGCCGATGACGCAGGTTTCGGTTTTCAGACGACCTTCAAGTTTGGGATAAGCGGCGTGGGGATTGATGGTGCTGAAATAATAGGAGGGAAGGTATTCTTTAAAATTGGGATGAATCATAGGGTAATGCTTTACGGTGGTTTCAGACGACCTTTGGAGGGTAGTTGAGGGTCGTCTGAAAAGTGGGTTAAACGGGTTGTGTGAAGAAAACAGGCTGACCTTGCATTGATGCGGTCAGCCTGTCTGATTGGGTCAATTTGTTTTTTCTGCGGCAAGCTTTTCCTGACGGTAGGCTTCGGCGGCTTCTCGGTCACGTTTGGTTGCTTGACGCATCATCCAGTAATTGATGACGATAACCAGCGTACCGATGATGCCGATGAGGATGGTTGCCAACACGTTCATCTGCGGGTCGAGACCCAGCTTGATTTTGGAGAAAATCACCTGCGGCAATGTGGAAGAACCGGGGCCGGACAGGAAGGAGGTAATCACCAAATCATCCAGCGACAGGGTAATGCCGAGCAGAAAACCTGAAGCGATGGCAGGAGCAATCAAGGGCAGGGTGATGACGAAAAAGATTTTCAGCGGACGCGCACCCAAGTCCATTGCGGCCTCTTCGAGCGATTGGTCGAGCTCCACCAAACGTGAACGGATAACGACGGTAATGTATGCCATACAAAGCGTCGTATGTCCGAGAAAAATGGTGAAGAAACCGCGGTCGAAGTACAGGTTTTGCAGCAATTCGCTGCCTTGCAGGAACATTTGCACCTGAATAATCAGGAGCAGCATGGACAGACCGGTAATCACGTCAGGCATAACCATAGGCGCGGAAATCATACCGGCGAACAAGGTGCTGCCGCGGAAGCGTTTGATGCGTGCCATCGCGTAGCCTGCCAGTGTACCTAAAACAACGGCAGCAAGCGAGGAAACAGCGGCAATGCGCAGCGACAGCCAAGCCGCTTCCAAGATGGTGTCGTTTTCCAGCAATGCGCCGTACCACTTGGTCGAAAAGCCGCCCCAAACGGTAACCAGTTTGGATTCGTTAAACGAATAGATGACCAAAACGACCAACGGAATGTACAGAAACGCCAGCGACAGCATCAGCATCAGTTTCAGGAACCAAGATAATCGGGATTTTTGCATTATTTGGCTCCTTCTTCCAATTCGCGGTTTTCATAATGCTGGAACAGTGCAATCGGCACGACCAGCAGTGCGACCATGACGACGGCGACGGCAGAAGCCAACGGCCAGTTGTTTTGATCGAAGAACGCTTGCCACAAGACTTTACCGATCATCAGGTTTTCTGAACCGCCGACCAGCTCGGGAATCACAAATTCACCGACTGCGGGAACGAAAACCAGCATAGAGCCTGCGATGATGCCTGTTTTGGACAGGGGCAGGGTAATGGTGAAGAACGATTTGACCGGTCCTGCTCCCAAATCAGAAGCAGCTTCGAGCAGGCGGTTATCGAGTTTCACCAATTGTGTGTAAAGCGGCAGAATCATAAACGGCAGATAGGCATAAACCATGACCAAGTTCAGCGAGAACGCGTTGTAAAACAGGTCTAAAGGTTCTTCGATAATCTGCATTTTGAGCAGGAAATTGTTGATGATGCCGTTGTGTCCCAGTAGCCCCATCCATGCATAGACGCGCAGCAGGAAGGAAGTCCAGAAGGGCAGCATGATCGCAAGCAGCAGACCGTTGCGCATAGCAGGATTGGCGCGCGAAATCGCATAGGCGGTCGGATAACCGATCAGCAGACAAATGATGGTCGTCGTCAGCGCAGTCTTAATCGAAGACCAGTAGGTCATCAGATAGATATTGCTGTTTTCGCTGTCGCCGAACGGATTTAGGGTATTCCAAAAGTTTTGGAAAATATCGGCATAGTTTTGATAACTGATGGCGATGTTCAGACGACCTAAATCTTCATCGACGCTGGTCAGCGGCGTAAACGGCGGAATGGCGATTTCTTGTTCGGCAAAGCTGATTTTCAGCACGATGGCGAACGGAATCAGAAACAGCACCAAAAGCCAAATATATGGCACGGCGATGACCGCGCGCTGACCCGGGCGGCGGAACAGTTTGTTTTTCAGTTTTTTAAGGTTCATTTCATTCCCCTTAAATTAACGGAACAACGGAGTCGGTTGGTTTTCCGGCCAGCTGATATAGACGGTTTCGTCCCAAGTCGGCGGCGTAATGTTGCGCACGTACCAATAAGGTGCAGGGACTTGACTTTTGACGACGCGGCCGTTGGCGAGTTTGATGTGGTAGATGGCGAAGCTGCCCAAGTAGGCGATTTCTTCAACCGTACCTTTTGCCCAGTTGAAGCTGCCCAAGTGGTCAGGTTTTTCTTTGTACAATCAATGTCTTCGGGACGGATGCTGACCCAAATGTCTTGTTCGCTCGGACCGCCCAAACCGTGGTCGATGCGGACGTGGTTTTCCAAGCCTTCGCATTCTATGACGGCATAATCGGCATGGTCTTCAATCACGACGCCGCTGAAAATATTGGTTTCGCCGATAAATTCGGCAGTAAAGCGGCTGTTTGGATAGTCGTACACATCGCTAGGCGTACCGACTTGTTGCAACTGACCGTCGGACATAATGGCGATGCGGGTCGCCATTGTCATCGCTTCTTCTTGGTCGTGCGTTACCATGATGCAGGTTACGCCGACTTGTTCCAGCGTGTTGACCAATTCGAGCTGGGTTTGTTGGCGCAATTTTTTATCGAGTGCGCCCAAAGGTTCGTCAAGCAGCAGGATTTTCGGACGTTTTGCCAAACTGCGTGCCAAAGCGATACGTTGTTGCTGACCGCCGGACAATTGATGCGGTTTGCGCTTGGCGTATTTGGTCATCTGAACCAGACGCAGCATTTCTTCCACGCGCGCAGCGATTTCATCTTTGGGCATTTTGTCTTGTTTCAGACCGAAGGCAATGTTCTGCTCCACAGTCATGTGCGGGAACAGGGCATAGCTTTGAAACATCATATTGATGGGGCGCTCGTAGGGGGCAAGTTTGGTAATGTCCTGACCGTCCAGAATGATTTTGCCCTGATTAGGGCTTTCCATGCCCGCCAGCATACGCAGCAGCGTAGATTTACCGCTGCCGGAGCTGCCCAAAAGGGCAAAGATTTCATGTTGATAAATATCCAAGTCGATGTTATCGACAGCGTAATTGTCACCAAACTTTTTCACCAAGCCTTGGATTTTGAGATAAGGTTTGGCTGAAGACGCAGTGGTTGCGGTCATAATGGCAATACTCCAATAAAAATGACGAGTACCGGCAAAACGGATTTTCGAAAGGGTGATAAAAAGCTGTTTGATTGCTGGCGGGAGTCGCAACGTCGAAACGTCGTCTGAAACTCTTGTGAAGCGCACGGGCAGCATGGATGGGAAACGGGTGGAAATACAAGGATAAACCGCCTCCGCAGAACTCGCTATTATATTAGCCTATGGCACGCAGGGGCAATACGAAATTGCCCGTAGGGGCTGATTTCTCGCGGATTCGATTTAAACAGTGCGGCTTGTTATCGGTCGGATTGAATCTACTATCAAACCCATACGGGCAAATAGAGAAGAACAGTTGCCTTCATATGGGAAATTTAAGCGCGTTGTTTTTATGCAATTAATTTATATGGATATTATGCTTTTATCTTAAAAATTCATTCAAAATATAATAAAATACGAAATATTAATGATAAAAGTAGTTTCTTGGCGGGGTGTTTTGTCAAGCGCAATGAGAAACAGATTTTCAAATAGATTTTTTTCGTGAATTTTCACGCAAGGGGTAAAACATGAGTATCAAACAATGGCCTGAAGGCGAGCGGCCGCGCGAGAAATTATTAGCGCGCGGTGCTGGCGCATTGAGCGATGCGGAGTTGCTGGCGATTTTGCTGCGGGTCGGTACGCGCGGGATGAGCGCGGTGGATTTGGCACGTTATCTGCTGAACGAGTTTGGCAGCTTGGGCAAGCTGATGAGCGCCGACGCTAAAACACTTTCCGCATACAAGGGCATGGGTTTGGCGAGCTTTACCCAGTTTGCCGTCGTTAAAGAAATCGGCAGGAGGATTTTGGGCGAGGATTTACAGGAAAACATCACGCTTTCCAGTCCGAAAGCCGTTGCCGACTATCTGCGCCTGCATTTAGGACATGAAAAAATAGAAGTCAGCACCGCGCTTTTGCTCAATCGCCAAAACAGGCTGATTGCCATGCGCGAACTCTCGCGCGGAACGGTGGCGGAAAATACCGTCTATATCAGGGAAATCGTCAAGCTCGCATTGGACGAATACGCCGACAGCCTGATTATCGCGCACAATCATCCCGGCGGTTCGGCAACGCCTTCGCAATCAGACATTGCATTCACAGGTCGTCTGAAACAGGCTTTGGCATTGGTTGATGTCTCGCTTTTAGACCATTTTATTGTCACGGCGACAGAAGTCTGCTCTATGCGGGAACAGGGGCATATGGAAGGGTAAAGAAGATGTCTTGCTGGAATTGAGCGGATTGTCTTAGTTCTGATGCTGTGAGAACTGATTGATTTCATTAGTATTCGACTGTTAAAAAGGTCGTCTGAAAAATGTTTTCAGACGACCTTTTTGCGAATGTGGAAGTCTTTATTTTTGTATCGGTAATCTCTTTTGAACTCAAACAATAAAAGTTATACACATATATTTTGAAAATAAAATCTATA
>CAKMQH010000052.1 GCA_927911515.1 uncultured Neisseria sp. | reverse complement strand
AGCTTACAAGTCAGGTGCTCTACCAAACTGAGCTATACCGGCAAAGAAGCCGAATTATGCCGTTAACTGCCCCGCTTGGACAAGAGCTTGTTGCCAACAAAGTAAATTTTTATAAAAATATCTGATTTAAAAAAGAAATTTATTTCAGGCGTAATGATTACCCCATATATAAACCAAGCCACTCAGACGTATAACCGCCAGGTCGTCTGAAAAACAACTGCACAAAAAGCATTTCAGACGACACTCTGATAAAATACTCCCCTTTCCTTCCATCCGTCCTATACCATGCCACGACACCCCTACCGCCGCCTGCGCCCCGCCAAATCCGACCTGCCCGAAGTCGGCATTTCCGAAGAAGGCAACATCCGCTCGTTGCATTTGGGCAGCGACACCATCCAAAGCTCGATGAACCTCGACCATCCCGCCGAACTGGTTTTGTCGTACAGCCGCGCCATGATGGGCTGGCTTCTGTTTGCCGAAGAAACGCCGAAACACATCACCCAAATCGGCTTGGGCGGCGGCTCGTTCGCTCGTTGGATAGATAGTCATTTACCCGACACCAAGCAAACCGCCGTGGACATCAACCCGCAGGTCATCGCCGTCGCACGCAGCCTGTTCGAGCTGCCATTTGAAGGGGAAAACTTCGAAATCGTCGAAGCGGACGGCGCAGAATACATCAAAGTGTTCCGCCACAATACCGACGTGATTTTGGTGGACGGCTTCGACGGCGAACAAATCATCGACGCGCTGGTTGAGGAACCCTTCTTCCAAGACTGCCGAAACGCCCTCTCGCCCGACGGCGTGTTCGTGACCAACTGGTGGAGCGGCGACAAACGCTACCAACGCTTCGTCGAACGCCTGCTCAACGTCTTCGAGGGACGCGTGTTGGAACTGCCCGCCGAAAGCCACGGCAATATGGCAGTAATGGCATTCCAAAGCAGCCCGAAAGAGCAAAACCTCGACAAACTGAAAAAAACGCGCAGAAAAATTAAGCGAACAATACGGCTTGGATTTCAAACGGATGTTGAACGATTTGAAAGCAAGCAACCCGAACAACGGCAAACATTTTTATCTGTGAGACGGATAGGTCGTCCGAAAACCCAAATACAGATTGGACGACGGCAACACCTGATAAAGCAATAAACCGTCCTCACAGCACACACAAAATAAAGGAAAACCCATGTTGAAACCTGACATCATCCAAATATCCGGCCCTGTCGGACTGCTCGAAACCATCTTCCTGCCCGCCGCGCAAACGCCTGCACGCGGCGTGGCAGTCATCAACCATCCCAACCCGCTGCAAGGCGGCACGAACACCAACAAAGTCATCCAAACCGCCGCCAAAGCCTTATCGCAACTCGGTTTTCACTGCTACCTGCCCAACCTGCGCGGCGTAGGCAACAGCGAAGGTACACACGATTACGGACGCGGCGAAACGCAAGACTGCATCGCCGTCATCGACTACGCCCGCGCGCAACATCCCGAAGCCGAACTGTTCGCATTGGCAGGTTTCTCCTTTGGCGGCTATGTCGCCACTTTCGCTGCCCAAGAGCGCGAACCGGATTTGCTGTTGCTCATCGGCGCGGCAGTACACCACTACACCAACCGCCCCGAGCCTGCTTCCGTCCCCGATGTAAGCAAAACCCTGATGATTCATGGCGCGGAAGATGAAGTTGTCGAAATCAATAAAGCCCTGACATGGGCGGAGCCGCAAGGTCTGCCGGTCATCACTATCGCCGGTTCTTCCCATTTCTTCCACGGCAAACTCATCGTCCTGCGCGATACCATCGCCCGATTTGTGCCATCGGTTTTACAACAAAAATAAACGGGGCAGTCCATTAATATAGTGGATTAAATTTAAATCAGGACAAGGCGACGAAGCCGCAGACAGTACAGATAGTACGGCAAGGCGAGGCAACGCCGTACTGGTTTAAAGTTAATCCACTATAATATGTAGCCAAACATTGCTGCACAGCTTGTCAACATTGAAGCTGACATGACAAACAACACAGCATGACCGCCGTTTTAATTGCCTGAACAATATTTTCAGACGACCCCGCTGACTATATAATTCCGCCTATTGCCTTTATTTTAACGATCCAGAATCCAATCATGCGTTACAAACCTCTTTTACTCGCCCTGCTCATCGGTTTCGCTTCTCCCTCTTTTGCCGCCAAAGACGCGCCTAAGGAGAAGGCTGCGCCTGTCAAAAAAAGCGTCAAAGCCAAAAAGGACACTGTCGAACCTGCAAAAAAAGAATCAGCCAAAGACAAAGCAAAGCCTGCTGTAAAAAACGCTAGGGACAAGGCAGACGACAAGCCGGTAGCCAAAAGCAAAAAGGAAACTGCCGAAGCGGCGAAAAACGAGCGTGCCAAAGAACGCAAAAACGACAAAGAAGCCAAAAAACAAGATAAAGCTGATAAAACCAAAAAAGGCGAAGCCAAAACAGAAGAGAAGGCAGGCAAAGCCGTTCCCGCAAAAAACGAGCCTGTAAAAGGCAAGGACAAAGCGGCAGACAAACCCGCAGCCAAAAACAATGTAAAGGCAAAAAAAGAAGCTGCCGAATTGCCTAAAAAAGACGAAACACCGGCAAAACAAGACAGAAAAGCCGTCGAGAAAAAAACGGACAAAGCCGATAAGAAAACCGCTGCCGCCGATTCAGACGATTTCAAAGCCGCAGTGACTGCCGCCGCCAATGATTTGGAAAGCAAAAAATCGCTGCGCAGCCGCAACGAAGGTTTCATCATTCACGTCAACACCACGTTGAAACAGTTGCAGCAAAGCCGTATCAACCTGTCCGCCATCAACCGCCAACAACGCGACGCATGGGATAAATTCCAAAAGCTCAATGCGGATTTGAACCACCTGAAAACTCAGGTTTCCAACACGCGCGCGCAAATTTCCCGTTTTGTTTCAGGCAACTATAAAAACAGCCAGCCCAACGCTGTCGCCCTGTTCCTGAAAAATGCCGAGCCGGGTCAGAAAACCCGCTTCCTGCGTTACACCCGCTATATCAACACTGCCAACGAGCAAGTCATCAAAGATCTTGAGAAGCAGCAAAAAGAGCTGGCAGCGCAAGAGCAAAAAATCAACAACGAGCTGGCATACCTGAAAAAACTTCAGGTCAACGTCCAGTCCTCGCTGCGCCGCCAAGGTGTAACCAACACTGCCGAACAAGCGGAAAGCCGCCGCCAAAATGCGCAAATGGCAAAAGATGCGCAGAAAAAAATCAACCACAAAGAAAACGAACAACGCCTGAACAACTTGTTGAAAGACTTGGACAAACACAAAGCCGAGCAACGCCGCCAGGAAGCCGAAGCGCGTAAAAAAGCCGCCGAAGCCCGTCTTGCCGCCGCTGAAAAAGCGCGCAAAGACCGCGCTGCCGCCGCGCAAAAAGCTGCCGACGAACGCGCCCGCCATGTCCAACCTGACCGCAGAAGACATGAACATCCGCGCGCCTTCCTACGTCAGAATCAGCAATGCCAACAGCTTCAGCCGCATGCAGGGTCGTCTGAAAAAACCGGTCAGCGGCACGCTTGCCGGACTCTTTGGACAAGACCGCGGCGACGGTGAAGTTTGGAAAGGCGTGTTCTACCAAACGACTCCGGCAGCCGTCAGCAGCATCGCCGCCGGTACGGTTACCTACGCCGATGAATTGGAAGGTTTCGGTAAAGTCATCGTCATCGACCACGGCGACGGCTATATCAGCATTTATTCGGGTTTGAGCGAAATCGAGGTCGCCAAAGGCTACGCCGTAGCCGCAGGCAGCCGTCTGGGCGTCAGCGGCACCCTGCCTTCAGGCATGGAAGGTTTGTATTTGGAAGTCCGCTACAACGGGCAGACGATGAATCCGCTCTCATGGATAAGCTGACCTGCAAACCAGTTTGATATTTTCAGACGACCTTTTGCCGCATCACAGGGTCGTCTGAAATTTAACAACCGCACCAACGACCATATATTCAAAAGCTTTTACACCCGCGCAGATATTTTTTACGCTAATCCTGTTGTTTATCAAGCGTAAATCGCATACAGTTTTGCGGACGTAAATTCAGGTCGTCTGAAGCAATGTTTCCCCATCCCGTTTCACAGTCATTACGGTCTGAAATGAAATAAGACAAAAAGAAAGCTATTTATAATGTCAACATCCACTTTGAAAAAAGTCGCACTCTACACACTCGGCGCATTCAGCGGTGTCGCCCTCAGCTTGAGCGTTCAAAGCTTTGCCGCCGAAAAAGACAAAAAAGACAACGAAACCCTGCCCGTACAATCCATCCGCAACATGGCGGAAGTTTACGGACAAATTAAAGCCAATTATTACCAAGACAAATCCGACGCCGACCTCTTTGAAGGCGCGATGAAAGGCATGGTATCCGACCTCGACCCGCATTCCGAGTATATGGATAAAAAAGGCTATGCCGACATGAAAGAATCCACCAGCGGCGAATTCGGCGGCTTGGGTATGGAAATCGGTCAAGAAGACGGCTTCATCAAAGTCATTGCGCCTATTGAAGATACGCCCGCCGAGCGCGCAGGCGTGAAAAGCGGCGACTTCATTGCCAAAATCGACAACGTTTCCACACGCGGTCTGACCACCAGCGAAGCCGTGAAAAAAATGCGCGGCAAACCGGGTACCAAAATCACCCTGACCCTTTCGCGCAAAAACGTGGACAAACCTATCGTCGTCAACCTGACCCGCGCCATCATCAAAGTCAAAAGCGTCCGCCACCACCTGCTTGAGCCGAACTACGGCTACATCCGCGTATCCCAATTCCAAGAGCGCACCGTAGCGGGCATCAACGAAGCTGCCAAAGCCCTGATTAAAGCCAACAAAGGCGCGCCGCTCAAAGGCCTTATCCTCGACCTGCGCGACGACCCGGGCGGTCTGCTTGACGGCGCAGTCGGCGTATCCGCCGCCTTCCTGCCTGCAGATGCTAAAGTCGTCAGCACCAAAGGACGCGACGGCAAAGAAGGCATGGTCTTGAAAGCCCGTCCCGAAGACTACATCCGCACGAGCGGCAAAGACCCTCTGGCAGATTTGCCTGCCGAGTTGAAAACCATCCCGATGACCGTGTTGATTAATTCAGGCTCCGCTTCCGCTTCTGAAATCGTTGCTGGCGCGCTGCAAGACCACAAACGCGCTGTCGTCGTCGGTACGCAAAGTTTCGGCAAAGGCTCGGTTCAAACCCTGATTCCGCTGTCCAACGGCAGCGCGGTCAAACTGACCACCGCCCTGTACTACACACCAAACGACCGCTCGATTCAGGCGCAAGGCATCGTTCCCGACGTTGAAGTCAAAGACAAAGACCGCGCTTTTGAAAGCCGCGAAGCCGACCTCGCCGGACACATCGGCAACCCGCTCGGCGGCGAAGACGTCAACAGCAGCAACGAAATCAGCACGCCTGATTCAAACGAAGCTGCCAAAGCCGATGAAAACGCCAAGTCCAAAAAAGGCAAGGACAAAGAGAAAGACGAAGACCTCTCCAGCCGTCGTATTCCTAATCCCGCCAAAGACGACCAACTCCGCAAAGCCTTGGATTTAGTCAAAAATCCAGTCGAATGGCAGAAGTCTTTAGGTTTGGCGGCGAAAAAACCGGCTCCGAAAAAAGACAAGAAAGACGGTAAAGACGAAAGCAAATAAGCTCAGTCCGAATCCTTGAAAAAAAGGTCGTCTGAAAACGATATCAGTTTTCAGACGACCTTTTCACACTTCAAAAAACACATAGGGAAAACATCATGGCAAAAGCCCCCCAAAACCATCTACCAATGCACCGAATGCGGCGGCACTTCCCCGAAATGGCAAGGCAAATGCCCGCATTGCGGCGAGTGGAACACGCTTCAGGAAGCCTGGCCGCGCCCGAACCAAAAAACGCCCGCTCCAATCTTGGGCGGCGGACACCTCGACCGTCCAATCCCTCTCCGCCGTTACCGCCACCGAAGTGCCGCGCAATCCGACCGGCATGGGCGAACTCGACCGCGTATTGGGCGGCGGTTTGGTAGACGGCGCGGTCATCCTGCTCGGCGGCGACCCGGCATCGGCAAATCTACGTTGCTGTTGCAAACCATTGCCAAAATGGCGCAAAGCCGCAAAGTGCTGTACGTTTCCGGCGAAGAATCCGCCCAACAAGTCGCCCTGCGCGCGCAACGTTTGGAACTGCCCACCGAAGGCGTGAACCTGCTTGCCGAAATCCGCATGGAAGCGATTCAAGCGGCGTTGAAACAGCATCAGCCCGAAGTCGTCGTCATCGACTCCATCCAAACCATGTATTCCGACCAAATCACCTCCGCCCCAGGTTCCGTGTCGCAGGTACGCGAATGCGCCGCCCAACTGACGCGCATGGCGAAACAGATGGGCATCGCCATGATACTGGTCGGACACGTGACCAAAGACGGCGCGATTGCCGGCCCGCGCGTGCTGGAACACATGGTCGATACCGTGCTGTATTTCGAGGGCGACCAACATTCCAACTACCGCATGATACGCGCCATCAAAAACCGCTTCGGCGCGGCAAACGAATTGGGCCGTGTTCGCCATGACCGAAAACGGTTTGAAAGGCGTGTCCAACCCGTCCGCCATCTTCCTTGCCAGCTACCGCGACGACACGCCGGGTTCGTGCGTTTTGGTCACGCAGGAAGGCAGCCGCCCGCTTTTGGTCGAAATTCAGGCATTGGTCGATGACGCACACGGCTTTACCCCCAAACGCCTCACCGTCGGTCTCGAACAAAACCGCCTCGCCATGCTGCTTGCCGTCCTCAACCGCCACGGCGGCATTGCCTGCTTCGACCAAGACGTGTTCCTCAACGCCGTCGGCGGCGTCAAAATTGGCGAACCCGCCGCCGACCTCGCCGTCATCCTCGCCATGCTCTCCAGCTTCCGCAACCGCCCGCTGCCCGAAAAAATGGTCGCATTCGGCGAAATCGGTTTGAGCGGCGAAGTCCGCCCCGTCGCACGCGGACAGGAGCGGCTCAAAGAAGCGGAAAAACTCGGCTTCAAACGTGCCATCGTCCCCAAAGCCAATATGCCGCGCAACGAAAAAGAGTTTCCGAATCTAAAAATCTTCGGCGTTTCCAGCCTTCAGGAAGCCATCGACATCTGCCGCGATGCGGAAAATTGACAGACAGCAACATGAAAGGTCGTCTGAAAACCTATGCCAAGTTTCAGACGACCTTTTTATTCTCAACTACTCAATGCTGTTATAATTCGTAAATCAAGTAAAACAACGACTTCAAAAGGAAAAATATGACGCTCAAGCCCCCCGTCCGAATCGCCGTTACCGGCGCGGCAGGACAAATTGCCTACGCCACTCTGTTCCGCATTGCCGGCGGCATTATGCTCGGACGCGACCAACCCGTTATCCTGCAACTGCTCGACCTGCCACAGGCGCAGCAGGCTTTGCGCGGTGTGATTATGGAAATGCAGGATTGCGCTTTCCCACTCCTTGACGACATCTTCGCGACAGACGACCCCGAAGTCGCCTTCAAAGATGCCGACATCGCTTTGTTGATCGGTGCGCGTCCGCGTACCAAAGGCATGGAACGCGCCGACCTGCTGCACGCCAATGCCGAAATTTTCAAAATACAAGGCGCGGCGTTGAACAAAGTTGCAAACCGCAACGTTAAAGTCCTCGTCGTCGGCAACCCCGCCAACACCAACGCCTACATCGCCATGAAATCCGCGCCCGACATCCCGCCGGAGAACTTCACCGCCCTGATGCGTCTCGACCACCACCGCGCCGTCAGCCAAGTCGCCGAGAAAATCAACCGCCCGATTCCTTCCATCGAGCAAATGTGTGTCTGGGGCAACCACAGCCCGACCATGTACGCCGACTACCGCTACGCCACCAGTAACGGCGAGTCCGTCCAAGACATGATTACCGAACCCGATTGGAACACCGAAGTCTTCATGCCGAAAATCGCCGGACGCGGTGCCGCCATCATCGCCGCGCGCGGTTCGTCGTCCGCCGCCTCCGCTGCGAACGCCGCCATCTACCACCTGCGCGACTGGCTGCTCGGCAGCAGCGGCAAATGGATCACAATGGGCGTTCCCTCCGACGGCTCTTACGGCATACCCGAAGGTTTGGTTTTCGGCTTCCCCGTCATCTGCGACGAAGGCAGCTACCGCATCGTCCAAGGCTTGGATTTGTCGGACGAATTCAGCCGCAAGCGCATCGCCGCGACACTGGCGGAGCTGGAAGAAGAACGCGCCGCCATACAAGATATGCTCTAAAAGATCGAGGTCGTCTGAAACGGTTTCAGACGACCTCGACTAACATGAATACCACGGAGTCCCCATGACCACATTGGCCAACAAAAAACTCGCCGTCCTCATCGACGCCGACAACGCCCCCGCCGACATCATCGACCGCCTGCTCGAAGAAGTTGCCAAATACGGCATCGCCAGCGTCAAACGCATCTACGGCGACTGGAGCCACGGCCTTTCCAAATGGAAAGCCGCCCTCCTGCCCCACGCCATCATCCCCGTCCAGCAATTCGCCTACACCAAAGGTAAAAACGCCACCGATATGGCGTTAGTCATCGACGCGATGGACTTACTGTACAGCGGCAATTTCGACGGCTTCTGCATCGTATCCAGCGATTCCGACTTCACCCGCCTGGCAAGCCGCCTGCGCGAAAGCGGGCTGACCGTGTACGGTTTCGGTGAGAAGAAAACGCCCGAAGCCTTCCGCAAAGCCTGCGACAAATTCATCTACACCGAAATCTTCCGTCCCGAAAAACAACGCCAAGAAAAAGAGAAGAACAACGGCAAGAACAACCCCGCCGCCGCCCCTGACGCGCTGTCCCTGCTCAAACGCGCCGTACGCGAAAACGCCGACGACCTCGGCTGGGCAAACCTCGGTCCCATCGGCAGCTACATCAGCAAAATCAATCCCGATTTCGACTCAAGGCTGTACGGCTACGGCAAACTCTCCGACCTCATCAAATCCTTCGACATCTTCGAACACCGCACCGACAACAACCAACTCCAAGTCCGCCGCCGCAAATCCGCCGACAAACCGACAGAGAGGTCGTCTGAAAATCCTGTGGCAAGCCATCAGGCAGAAGAAACCGTTTCAGACGACCCCAACGCCGCACCAAAACGCAAAACGCGCGGCAAAAAAACCAACCAAACCAAAAATGAAAACACCGCGCCAAACCCAACGGCAGACACCGCGCAACCGACACCCGCCAAACCCGAACCTGCCGCCAAAAGCAGCAAACTGCCCGTTACCCGCGTTATCCCCGCCGTACAGCAGGCAGTCGATATCCACGCCGACGAACAAGGCTGGGCGCGCTTGAGCGACGTCTCCAAGCAACTGACCGCAGAAGGCACCGACCCGCAGCAATACGGCTTCGAAACCATACGCCACCTTATCCACGCCATCTACACCGACTGGCTGGAAATCAAAAAAGCCGGCCGCGGCGAACGCCTGCGTATCAACAAACGCTTTACCGCCAAAGGTTAAGCCATACGTTTGAAGGCGAAAGACAATCTGCCGCCCAATCTAAAAAGGTCTCTGAATTTTTCAGACGACCTTTAATGTTAAAATGTTCTCTGTTTGCCACATACACCGTTTTTCATGAATATTCTCGAAGCCTTATTATTATTGTGTCTGCTGATTGTCATCAGCGCATTTGTTTCCTGTTCCGAACTCGCGCTCGCCTCGGCGCGCAAATCAAATTGCAAGTGATGGCGAAAGACGGCGGCGACACCGCGCGCTGGACGTACTTAATATGCAGCAGCAACCGGGCAGCTTCATCACCGTCGTCCAAATCGGTTTGAACGCCGTTGCCATTCTCGCCGGTATCGTCGGCGAAGCGGCGGTGCGCCCTTATTTCGGCAGTTTGTTGGCAAACGCAGGCAGTTGGGGCAGTACCGCTGCGTCGCTGCTGACGTTCGCGCTGGTTACGGGCAGCTTCATCCTGATTGCCGACCTGATGCCCAAACGCATAGCGATGACCCATCCCGAAGCAGTGGCGGTGCGCATCGTGCGTCCGATGATGTTTTTGATTTTTATCTTAAAACCCGTCGTTTGGATTTTCGACGGAATGGCAAACGCGATATTCAAACTCTTCAAAATTTCCACCGTCCGTCAAGAACAGCTGACCTCGGAAGATATTTACGCCGTCGTCGATGCGGGCGCACAGGCTGGTGTGTTGAAAGAGCAGGAACACTACCTGATTGAAAATATTTTCGACATGCAGGAGCGCACGGTGACTTCCACCATGAGTACGCGCGAATACATCGCCTATTTCGATAAAAACGACGGAAGCGATACCGTGTTGGCAATTATGTCGGAAAAACCGCACAACAAATTCTTGGTGTGCGACGGCGATTTGGAACGCGTCATCGGCTACATCGAATCACACACGCTCTTAACATTGTTTTTAAAAGAAAAAGACGTCCGCCTGACCGACAAGCGCGTGCTGCGCAAAGCTTTGTTTATTCCCGACACGCTGTCGCTTTACGATGTCTTGGAAACCTTCAAAACTTCCGGCGAAGACTTTGCCGTAGTGGTGAACGAATACGCGCTGGTGGTCGGCGTGGTAACGCTGAAAGATGTGATGAGCATCGTCATGGGCGAGCTGGTCAATACCGAAGAAGAGCCGCAAATCATCCGCCGTACCGAAGACACCTGGCTGGTGGACGGCGCGACCCCGCTCGCGACGTCATGCGCGCGCTGGATATCGAAGAATTTCCCAATTCGGAAAACTACGAAACCATCGCCGGCTTTATGATGTATTCCCTGCGCAAAATCCCGAAACGTACTGAATTTTCTGGTTTACGCGGGCTATAAATTTGAAATCATCGACACCGAAAATCTGAAAATGACCAGCTTTGGTGTCTAAACAAAAGCGATACAGTAGAAAAAATATAGTGGATTAACTTAAACCAGTACGGCGTTGCCTCGGCCTTAGCTCCAAAGAAGAACGATTC
>CAKMQH010000051.1 GCA_927911515.1 uncultured Neisseria sp. | reverse complement strand
GCCTTAGCTCAAAGAGAACGATTCTCTAAGGTGCTGAAGCACCAAGTGAATCGGTTCCGTACTATCTGTACTGTCTGCGGCTTCGTCGCCTTGTCCTGATTTAAATTTAATCCACTATAAAAGGTCGTCTGAAATGCCATTTTCCTTATTGATTGTTTTTTTGGAACGATTTCGTTATAAAAACAACCATCCCTTGCCCTTTCAGACGACCCGACAGGAAAACTGCCATGCAAAACATCCGCGCCGCTGCCGTGCAAATGATTTCCTCCACCAATCCCGATGCCAACATCGACACCATGAAACGCCTTGTGCGCCAAGCTGCCGAGCAAGGTGCGGATTGGGTGCTGCTGCCTGAATATTGGCCGCTGATGGGGCGAAAGGATACCGACAAACTGGCTTTTACCGAAACTTTAATCAACGGTCGCTTTGACGAAACTCGCTACGCTCGTTTTAGCGAAACTCGCTGCGCTCGTTTTCAGACGACCTTGAGCGAGACGGCGGCGGAATGCGGCGTGGTGCTGTTTGGCGGCACGATTCCGCTGCAAAGCCCCGACGAAGGCAAGGTCATGAACACGATGTTGGTGTACGACCGTGACAGCACGCAAATCGGGCTGTACCACAAAATGCACCTCTTCGGTTTCTCAGGCTTGGGCGAACGCTATGCAGAGGCGGACACCATCAGCGCGGGCGGCGATGTGCCGAAATTGACTGCCGACGGCGTGCCGCTTGCCGTGGGCGTGTGCTACGACTTGCGCTTTCCCGAGTTTTTCCGTGCCCAGCAGCCGTTTGACGTTTTGCTACTGCCCGCCGCCTTCACTTACACGACAGGCAAAGCGCATTGGGAATTGCTGCTGCGCGCCCGTGCGGTGGAAAACCAATGCTACGTCATCGCTTCGGCACAAGGCGGCGAACACGAAAGCGGCAGACGGACGTTCGGTCATAGCATGATTATCGACCCTTGGGGCGAAATCTTGGACGTATTGCCCGAAGGCGAAGGCATCGTCATTGCCGATTTGGACGCTGCTAGGCTGCAAAGCGTGCGCACCAGACTACCTGCGTTGCAACACAGATTATTAAAATAAAAACAATTCTTCCCCAAGTATCGCCATTTCCGCCTTAAATTCTATGATATGTTGATTTTATCGCAACAAAATTAATCCAAAGTAATATGAAATTGACAATTAATTTTGCATTTATAATATTAGCAGGTACAATTTCAGACTATCTTGTCCATTATTTCAAACTATGATTGATATTTGGGGACAGCAGACAAAATAAGACCGTTTCAAACGGTCTATTGCATTTCATAAAAGGGATATCAAGGATGCTCCAAGCTAAAATTGTCGTTATCGGCAGTATTAATATGGATTTAGTCACCCGCGCTTCAAAATTTCCCAGAGCGGGTGAAACATTACTGGGAAGCTCGTTTCACCGCTTCATGGGCGGCAAGGGTGCAAACCAAGCGATTGCGGCGGCGCGTTTGGGTGCGGACGTCTGTATGATCGGCGCGGTCGGCGATGACGATTTCGGCTATGAAATGGCCACCAACCTCAGCCGCGAAGGCGTCTTCACTGAACACATTCAAACCCTCCCCGGCTTGCCCAGCGGCATGGCAAACATTACCGTCGCCGACGATGAAAACTCCATCATCGTTATCGCCGGAGCCAATATGGGGCTGACGGTTGCCGATGTAGAAAACGCCGAGCAGCAAATCGCCTCCGCCGATGTGGTTTTGAGCCAGCTCGAAATCCCGATGGACTGCGTCATCGCCGCCGCAAAATTGGCAAAGAAATACGGCAAGCCCTTTATTCTCAACCCGGCTCCCGCCCAATTCCTGCCTTCGGAATTATGGGAATTGGTTACCCTTCTGACGCCCAACCGCTACGAACTTGCCGACTGCCTCGG
This sequence comes from uncultured Neisseria sp., assembly GCA_927911515.1. Taxonomy (GTDB): domain Bacteria; phylum Pseudomonadota; class Gammaproteobacteria; order Burkholderiales; family Neisseriaceae; genus Neisseria. The sequence continues at coordinate 1,819 of CAKMQH010000051.1, read as the reverse complement.
CCTGTCGCAAGATTTGAATCCCGAAGAGCTGATTCTAAAAGCCCCCTGCCCCGTCCTAATGACCATGGGCGACAAAGGCGCAGTTTATAAAGACGGCAAAGACGGCTTACGTTATGTTTCCAGCTTTAAAGTGGACACCGCCGATACCACCGGCGCCAGCGACGCATTCAACGGCGCGTTGTCCGTCTTCTGGAATCAAGGCATCGAAACCGCTGTCCGCAAGGCATGTGCTGCCGCCGCGCTTTCCATTACCCAAGACGGCGCACAAAACGGGATGCCTTTCAAAGAAGAATTGGAACAATTCCTCGCCGCGCACAGCTAAATCCATATTCACGTTATCAAACAGTCAAAAGGTCGTCTGAAACCCATTTTCCAGCGTTTCAGACGACCTTTATTTGCCTTTTATTTATCTTAAAGACAATTGAGCCGCATTATAGCGGATTAACTTTAAACCAGTACGACGTTACCTCGCCTTAGCTCAAAGAGAACGATTCTCTAAGGTGCTGAAGCACCAAGTGAATCGGTTCCGTACTATCTGTACTGTCTGCGGCTTCGTCGCCTTGTCCTGATTTAAATTTAATCCACCATAATACGGTTTGGATTTTTAAGAGTTAATAATTTTATTCTTTATAATCATATAGTTGTAATTATAAAGAAAGCGCGGTTTGCTGATGTGCCGTCAATTCGGCAATGCCTTTTTGCGCCAGTGCAATCAGCTTGCCCAACTCGTCCAAACTGAACGGTGCGCCTTCCGCAGTGCCTTGAACTTCGATGATTTTGCCCGAAGCGGTCATAACGATGTTGACATCGCTGTCGCAGCCTGAATCTTCCGGATAATCCAAATCCAAAAGCGGTACACCGTTTACCACGCCTGCGGATACGGCGGCAACGGCTTCGCGAATGGGGTTTTCGCTGATGAGGTCGTCTGAAAGTAGCTTGTTGACCGCAATTTGCAGGGCGACGAATGCGCCGGTGATGGACGCCGTGCGCGTTCCGCCATCTGCCTGAATCACATCGCAATCAATCAGGATTTGGCGTTCGCCGAGTTTTTCCATATCCACGACGGCGCGTAGCGAACGCCCGATGAGACGCTGGATTTCCTGAGTGCGCCCCGACTGTTTGCCCGCCGCGGCTTCACGGCGCATACGCGAGGCAGTAGAAGCGGGCAACATTCCGTATTCGGCAGTAACCCAGCCCTGACCTTTGCCGCGAAGAAACGGCGGGACGTTTTCGTCGATGGAGGCGGTGCAGATAACTTTGGTGTTGCCGCATTCGATCAGGCACGAGCCGTCGGCGTGCGGCAGGAAGTGCGGAGTGATTTTGATGTTACGCAGGCTGTCGGCAGCGCGCGAGGTGCGGGTGTAATTGCTCATGATTTGTCCTTAGGGGGAACGGTAAAAATTTGTGATCTGTATTATACGGGATTCGGTGGTGTGTCTGTTTCTATGATAGAAAATCCCTCCATCTCAGGAGAGATTTATTGAATTACAAGTAGTCAGATAATGCTTGCAACATACTGATAAGCGTCATAATGGAAACAAATGATATTTCAACTGATATTGTTGTATTACTATTTTTATAGAAAAATTTGATCATAAAAGTTATATGCTCCTGAATTAATTAAAAACGAGACTCATGAGACTCTTGGAATAGTTTAAAACCCTATTTACGGATTATATGCAGACTTAAAGAAATAAATATCTCGATTGTAGGAAATCGTCGCGTTGTTTACACCACAGGTTGAGAAAAATAAGCCTGCAAGACCTCAAACGGCGTATCGCCGTTCAAACTGCGGTGCGGCTTCACAGTGTTATAGAAA
>CAKMQH010000050.1 GCA_927911515.1 uncultured Neisseria sp. | reverse complement strand
GTGCATTACTGACCTTGGTTGAACGCGTTACCCGCTACACCATCATCTGCAAATTGGATAGCCTCAAAGCTGAAGACACTGCCCTAGCGGCCATTAGGGTATTAAAGGCACATAAAGCCAGAGTGCACACCATCACCATGGCAATGGCAAAGAATTTTACCAACACACCAAAATAGCTAAAGCATTGAAAGCGGAGACTTATTTTTGCCGCCCCTACCATTCTTGGGAAAAAGGGCTGAATGAGAACACCAACGGACTCATCCGACAATATTTCCCCAAACAAACCGATTTCCGAAACATCAGTAATCGGGAGATACGCAGGGTCAAGATGAGTTGAACCACCGGCCAAGAAAACACTTGGCTACGAAACGCCAAGTGTTTTATTCTTGAATCTGTTCAAACCACTGATACACTAGTGTTGCACTTGAAATCCGAATCCAAGGACCTTTGGTTAGGGAAGAGAAGCGGGTTTTAAAGATTTGCCCGATGACTTGAACCTACGCCGTTTCATGCGCCCATTGAGGCAGGGTGGTTTTTTGTTTGCAAAAAGCGAACAAACGCTGCCCATTGCACTTTTCAAACATCAGCTCTACGCCGCTTTGCAAACGCAAAATCAGGGCGGAAGGCGTATCAATTTTGATGAAGTCGATATGGTGTTGCACGAGTTTGGCTATGGCGGAATACAAATCAAGCTTGTCCGCATGCCTGAAAAACCAAGGATTTAAGCTTAACCAACGCCCGCCGTTCAACGAAGCGCCGGGTTGGAAGTCCGCCCGGATTTGAGTCAGGCGGTCGTCTGAAAAATGCAATTCGATATCGCCGTAGAGCCAAATGTTCCACCCCTTTTTTACCAAAAGTCCTTTGGGCACGCATTCGGGCGCAGGGAACATTTGCAGGATCATCTCCGCCGTCTGCCCGATCTCCAGATAATCAAATCGGCCTGTGGTCAAAAAGTCGTACATATCGACGGAAATCGGGAAATGGTAGCGCATGGTCGTTTCAGACGAGGTGTGAAATATGGGCTATCTTAGTTCAAAATACAAATGCAATCAATTCTTATTTTTATTTATTTGGCTCATTAAAAGAAATTTGTCGGACAGGCTGATCACTCAAAACAATATTAAGATATTGATAATGAGTTTTCCAATACGCAAATTTGCCATATGATTATCCGCGTTTCATCATCATTTATTCAGTTTATCAGCTATGGCATACATTTTTATATTTTTAGTTGGATGCTTCATTTTCATCCTGATTGCCCGCAGAGTACGGCCAGCGCCTGAAATCATTTGGGAAAACGAACCGCTTACCTGCATCAGTCTCGGTAATTTATTGGATAACGAACGGATTTACTTCGGCAAAAACGAGATTTTTTATTTGTGAAGGCAGTGAAATCAAAGCACGTCATCCTCTTCAAGATCTGATTTATTTGAGTAGGACGATGATGGCCCTTTTCGGTACTCATGTTTGGAGGCTGGAGTTTAGAGCGGACGGAAGTCAAGTCGCTTATCATTTTTATCCCAAAGCCAGCGGATTCGCTATTTTTTATAAACAACTGGTTCAAAATCATCCGCGTACTATTATGGACTGTTGGAATGAATGGATGAGATAGGCAGCATGGGGCAGTAAATGAATAATTTTAGTACTAGGTGCGATTATTTGTTTTGAGTACATAAAAAGGTCTCTGAAACAGGTTTCAGACGACCTTTTATTGTAAAAATCTATAAATTTAATAGATAATAACTAATCTCATATTGTCAAGCTAGAAAAGATAACCCGCTGATTACCTTGATATTTAACATAGTTAAATTATGTTAACTAAAACATACACTATCCAAACCTGATTTCACAGTTGATTTAAATCATAATATCTTGTGTCCAAATCTCTAAAATACCCGAAATCATACTAGATATTGATTTTCGAATAACAAACTACAAGAGTCGAGGAACGCAAAATGCCGAAAATCCCTGAGTTGGTTTGTCCCGCCGGTAATCTGCCTGCTTTGAAGACGGCGGTGGACAATGGCGCGGACACGGTTTATATAGGGCTGAAAGATGCGACAAATGCGCGCAATTTTCCGGGGCTGAATTTCGATATGAAATCGGCGCAGGAAGGGGTGGCTTACGCCCATGCGCGCGGCCGCAATGTGTTGATGGCAATCAATACTTTTGCCCAGGCGGGGCAAATCGAGCGGTGGCATCGGGCTGTCGATACGGCGGTGCAACTGGGGGCGGACGCGATAATCGTTGCCGACCCTGCAATTATGGCTTATGCCGCCGAGCGTCATCCTAATTTGAGGCTGCACATGTCGGTGCAGGGTTCGGCGACCAATTACGAAGCCATCAATATGATGAAGGAACTGTTCGGAGTCCGCCGTGCCGTGCTGCCGCGCGTTTTAACGGTCGATCAGGTCAAGCATGTGATTGACAATACGGATGTGGAAATCGAAGTGTTTGGTTTCGGCAGTTTGTGCGTCATGGTGGAAGGGCGCTGTATTTTGTCGAGCTATGCGACGGGCGAATCACCGAATATGCAGGGCGTGTGTTCGCCCGCCAAAGCCGTGCGCTGGGAGCAGCTGCCCGACAAAATGAACGTGCGGCTCAACCAGGTGTTAATCGACCAGTACAAACCGGACGAACCGGCAGGCTATCCGACCTTGTGTAAAGGCCGTTTTGAGGTGAACGACGAAACCTATTACGCATTGGAAGAGCGACCAGCCTGAACGTGCTGGAAGTGCTGCCGCAGCTCATCAAAATCGGCGTGGCCGCCGTCAAAGTGGAAGGCCGCCAGCGCAGCCCGATGTACACCGCGCAGGTTACGCGCACGCTGCGGCAGGCTTTGGATGCGGCCGCCGCCGACCCCGCGCATTACCGCGTAACCCCCGCATGGGATGCGGCTTTGGGCAAGGTGTCCGAAGGCAGCCAAAGCACGCTGGGCGCATATAACCGGCCTTGGAAGTAGTTTCAGACGGCCTCAAGTCCGTCTGAAAGGCTACCTGAAAAAGCAGCCTTACGTCAGATTCTCGAATCCGGCACTTCGATCAATATAAATGTCGGATACAAGTATCCGACTTACGGGCTGCAACGGTGCGATGACCGCTTCCGCCGACAAAGGTTCGGTGCGGATGCGAGCCAAATCGAACGCTGATTGGGTTGGGCGGCGTGAATAAATTTCAAGCAGCCCGAAGGCCGTCTGAAAAGTGCAGGCTGCTTTGAAGGCTTTCAGACGGCCTTTGCCCTATTGCCAGCCGTGGAAAAAGTCAAGTGTCTGCGCCAGCGCGTCGCGGGCGGCGGCCATGTAGTCCTGCGGGTAACGGCGGGCGTTGGCAAACAGTTTGTGCCAGCGGCTTTCCACCGGAAACAGGTAATGCCCCGCGCGGTGGTAGGCGCGTTCGATGACGGGATACTGGAAGCCGCCGTCTTCCAAACGGCGGACAATGCGCCGCGCGGCTTCGTATGAAGGCCACATGGTGTCGTCTTCGGCGGAAAGCAGCAGCACCGCGCCTTGGATGTTTTCCACCCGGATGCGTGTTTCCTCCGCTGCGCCGACTGCATCGCGGTAGCAGGAGCGCAGGCAAAGGCTGCGTGTTTTTACGCAATCCCACAATACGCGCAGGCGGTTCATGTGGAGCGGGCAATATGGCAGGTCGCACCCCCGCCAGGTGAAGGCGGAACAGTCAAGCAGCTTTCTGCGCGGCGCGGTTTGCAAACCCTGCACGCACAC
>CAKMQH010000049.1 GCA_927911515.1 uncultured Neisseria sp. | reverse complement strand
TCAGCCTCTTGAATAAAGACGGCAGCGCGTACAAAGGCAGCGATGCCTCTACGCTCCTCAGCCGCCTGCACACAGAGCTGCGTTAAGCAATCCGGTATGACAAAAGGTCGTCTGAAAACCTGGAACATGGTTTTCAGACGACCTTTTTCTTTGAATCGGTTTTATAGTGGATTAACAAAAATCAGGACAAGGCGACGAAGCCGCAGAAAGTACAAATAGTACGGAACCGATTCACTTGGTGCTTCAGCACCTTAGAGAATCGTTCTCTTTGAGCTAAGGCGAGGCAACGTCGTACTGGTTTAAAGTTAATCCACTACATCCGTCCGTTTTCAGCATCCGCAAGAAGTCTCGTCGGATGTCTGAAGGCTCAAAGCTTTGCGTTTTTGAGCTTTTTCGTAACGGCAGCGTTGACGCTCGGTAGTAATTTCCAGCGGCGGGACGGGAACGGGTTTGCCGTCTTCAACCGCGACCATGGTGAAGTAGCAGCTGTTGGTATGGCGCACTTCGCCGGTGCGGATGTTTTGCGCTTCGACACGGATACCGATTTCCATGGAAGTTCTGCCCGTGTAGTTGACGCTGGAGTAAAAAGTTACCAAGTCGCCGACGTGTATCGGCTCTTTAAACAAGACTTTATCGACAGACAGGGTAACGCAGTAGTTGCCGCTGTAACGGCTGGCGCAGGAGTAGGCGACTTGGTCGAGCAGGCGCAAAAGTTCGCCGCCGTGGACGTTGCCGCTGAAATTGGCGGTGTCCGGCATCATCAGCTCGGACATGATGAGTTCGTGTGAAGGGAGTTGGCGGGCTTGTTCCATGATGTTCCTCTTTTTGAAATAAATGTTTGTGTTGAAACGGGCGGTCTGCGAGTATTTTGAATGGTTTCAGACGACCTTAACGAGTGTATTTAATCTATGAATATACGGCAATTGGATTTTTTTTATGGGTTTATAACCATTTCCTACGCGAGAAGAAAATCAGCAGCCCGACGATGATGCACAACATCAAACCCAAAACCATAAAATAGCCGTAATGCCAATGCAGCTCGGGCATATTGTCGAAGTTCATGCCGTAAATGCCGGTGATGACGGTCAGCGGCATGAAGATGATGGTGATGACGGTCAGGACGCGCATTTGTTGGTTCATGCGGTTGGACTGGAAGGAAAGGTAGATGTCCATCATGCTCAACACCATGTCGCGCGAGGCGTCGAGCGATTCGATAAGCTGCATGTTGTGGTCGTACACGTCGCGCAGATAGACGGTGGACTCGCCTTTGAAAATGGCAAAATCGCCGCGCACGGCAAGCTGATAGAACACGTCGCGCAAGGGCAAAAGCGTGCGGCGTAGGCGGACGGCGTCGCGCTTGAGGCGGTGGATTTTGCCGAGAATGTCGCTGTTTTCATTTTTAAACAGGGATTTGTCTATGGCTTCGACGCGGTTGTTGTACTCTTCCAAGACGATGAAATAGTCGTCCACGATGCGGTCGAGCAGGCAATAGGCGAGGAAGGCGGTGTTTTTACCGAGGATGCCGCGCGGGTTTTCGCTCATTTGGCGGCGCAGCTGGCTGAACAGCCCCAGCGGTTTTTGCTGGAACGACAACACGAAATCCTTGCCGATAATCAGATAAACTTGGTCGGAATTCAGTTTGCCGGCGGCGGTGTAGTGGTAGACCTGCGCGGCGATAAACAGATAATTGTCGTAGTCTTCGATTTTGGGGCGCTGTTTGCGGCTGAGGATGTCTTCAATGACCAGCTCGTGGATGCCGTAAGGCTCCAGCGCGTGTTTGAGCAGCGCGGCGTCGTTGATGCCGACGAAATGCAGCCAGTTGGTCTGCCCCGCTTGCGGGCGGGCAATGTCGGGCAGTTTTTTACCCGCGAGATAATCGTGTTGGGCAAACGTATTGGCGGAATAAAGCGTTTGGTGGATGGCGGAACGTGGAGCGTTGTCGGTATTGCTGCGCGGGACGGTTTGGTCTTGCGGGATTTCGACTGCGTCTGCGCTGTTGGGCTGTTTGCTCATAAAATGGGATAAGGCAGGATGGATAATATGTTTTTATATTGTGAAAAAGGTCGTCTGAAAGGTTCAGAGACCTTTATGCTTTAGAAAACCGTTTCGGATGTTTTACAAGCCTTGGCGGTCGAGCCAGCGTTCGGCATCAAGTGCGGCTTGGCAGCCTGAAGCCGCGCTGGTGATGGCTTGGCGGTAGGTGTGGTCTTTGACGTCGCCCGCTGCCCATACGCCTTCGATGTTAGTCGCGCCGACGTTGTCGCCAGTACCGCCTTTGGTTTTCAAATAGCCGGTTTCGTCCATATCGAGCTGACCTTTGAAAATGTCGGTGTTGGGTTTATGGCCGATGGCAATGAAAACGCCTTTGACGGCGATGTCTTCGGTAGTGCCGTCGTTGTGTTTCAGGCGAGCGCCGGTAACGCCGCCTTCGTCGCCCAAGACTTCGTCCAGATTGCTGTTGAGCTTGAGGATGATTTTGCCTTCTTCAACGCGCTGCATGAGTTTGTCCACCATGATTTTTTCGGCGCGGAAACTGTCGCGGCGGTGGATCAGGGTAACGGTGTTGGCAATGTTGGCGAGGTAAAGGGCTTCCTCTACGGCAGTATTGCCGCCGCCGACGACGGCGACGTCTTGTTGTTTATAGAAGAAACCGTCGCAAGTCGCGCAGGCGGATACGCCTTTGCCCGCAAAGGTTTCTTCGCTGGGCAGCCCCAGATATTTGGCGGATGCGCCGGTGGCAACGATCAAGGCGTCGCAGGTGTATTCGCCCATGTCACCTTTGAGGGTAAAGGGACGGTTTTGCAAATCAACGGTGTGGATTTGGTCGAAAATCATTTCGGTGCCGAAGCGCTCGGCATGGGCAAGGAAGCGTGCCATCAGTTCAGGGCCTTGTACGCCTTCGGCATCGGCGGGCCAGTTGTCGACTTCGGTGGTGGTCATCAGTTGTCCGCCCTGTTCGACACCGGTAATGATGACAGGTTTGAGATTGGCGCGGGCGGCATAGACGGCGGCAGTGTAGCCGGCAGGACCTGAGCCGAGGATGATGAGTTTGTGATGGTTGCTCATGATGTTTTCCTTACTGAGAGATTGAGTGTATTTCAGACGAGGTAGATTTTACTTGAAACTCAGGTCGTCTGAAAATGTAGATGCACCCGCCCCCTTTTCTTTTAATAAAAGGTAGTGGCTGAAGACATCTTATATTTTATGGCTAGGGATAACAAAGGTCGTCTGAATTTTCAGACGACCTTTTTGTAT
>CAKMQH010000048.1 GCA_927911515.1 uncultured Neisseria sp. | reverse complement strand
GTGTCCAGCACTTTGTTGACGCTGGTGCATTCGAATGCGACGTCCACGCCTTCGCCGTTGGTCAGTTTTTTTCACTTCTTCGACGACATCGACTTCGGATGGGTCGAGGATGTAGTCGGCAACGCCGGATTCGCGGGCTTTATCTTTGCGCGCTTTGCTCAATTCGGTGATGATGACTTTGATGCCTTTGGCTTTCAACACGGCGGCAAGCAGCAAACCGATCGGGCCTGCGCCGCCGACCAATGCGACGTCGCCTGCTTTCGCGCCGCTGCGGACGTAGGCGTGATGGCCGACGGACAGGGGCTCAATCAAAGCGGCTTGGTCTAATGGAATTTTGTCGGAAATCGGATGCACCCAGCGGCGTTTGACGGCGATTTTTTCGGCAAGACCGCCACCGCAGCCGCCTAAGCCGATAAAGTTCATGTCTTTGGAGAGGTGGTAGTTGCTGCCTTCGCCGGTCGGTACGTCATCGCGGATGATGTAGGGTTCGACCACAACGTGTTGGCCGACTTTGATGTCGTCCACGCCTTCGCCGACGGCATAAACTACGCCGGAGAACTCGTGTCCCATCGTTACAGGCGCGGACTCGCCGGAAATCGGGTGCGGATGACCGCAGGGCGGGATGAAAATCGGACCTTCCATAAATTCGTGCAGGTCGGTACCGCAGATGCCGCACCAGGCGACGTTAATGCCGACGGTGCCGGGGGCGACGGTCGGTTCGGGGATGTCTTCGATGCGGATGTCGCCTTTATCGTAAAAAACGTGCTGCTTTCATTGTAACGCTCCTTGTTTTTGTGGTGGGTAGGAAAGGTCGTCTGAAAGGTCGGACGGCTTTTCAGTAAAAGCGGGAAGGATGTGTGGGGCGTGTGATGAGGATATTGTTATTTAAATGATGCGGCAGGATGGTGTTTGCGAAGGATAGGTAACACAAGCTGCGCGATATGGCTTTGATATTTTGTTATTTTACTACATTTAGATGTGAATGATGTGTCAGATTGCGTAAAAACAAAGCGGGGCTTGTTCGTGGTCAAGTTTTGGGCGGAATAGTCTTGAAGTATTCGGCAAAAGTATGTTGTTTGAAGGCGGGATTGACTATATGGATAGCGGGATGGAAATTGTTGACAACGGAGGTATTGATTATTGATTTGTTAAAAAATTTTATTGCGAAAAAATCTGAAATATTAGAAAATTTAAATATATAAAAACGGTAAAAAATTAAATTTTTGAAATAAAATTGCCGCAAGGTAAGCGAAAGGCTTGTTTAAAACAAGTAAAGAAGGTAATCTATGCCTCGATTTATCTGAATTTGAAAGCAATAACAATGACCAAACAATACCCTACCGACGATATTAAGATTAGAGAAGTCAAAGAGCTGCTGCCACCGATTGCCCATTTGTATGAACTGCCGATTTCTGATGAAGCGGCGGGACTGGTACACTGCACACGTCATGAAATTGCTGATTTGGTTCACGGCAAGGACAACCGCCTGCTGGTGATTATCGGCCCGTGTTCCATCCACGACACCAAAGCCGCGTTGGAATACGCTGAGCGTTTGCTGGTGTTGCGCAAGAAATATGAAAAAGAATTGCTGATTGTGATGCGTGTGTATTTTGAAAACCGCGCACGACGGTAGGCTGGAAAGGTCTGATTAACGATCCGCACTTGGACGGTACGTTCGACATCAACTACGGTCTGCGTCAGGCGCGCAGCTTGCTGTTGATGTTGAACAATATGGGCATGCCTGCTTCGACGGAGTTCCTCGACATGATTACGCCGCAATATTACGCGGACTTGATTTCTTGGGGCGCGATCGGCGCGCGGACGACGGAAAGTCAAGTACACCGCGAACTTGCCAGCGGCCTGTCTTGTCCGGTCGGTTTCAAAAACGGAACGGACGGCAATCTGAAAATCGCCATTGACGCGATTGGTGCGGCAAGTCATCCGCATCACTTCCTGTCTGTAACCAAAGCGGGGCATTCCGCCATTGTGCATACCAGCGGCAATCCTGACTGCCACGTTATCCTGCGCGGCGGCAAAGAGCCGAATTACAGCACCGAACACGTCAAATCGGCGGCGGAGCAATTAATAAAAGTCGGTTTGTCACCCAAGCTGATGGTCGATTGCAGCCACGCAAACAGCCGTAAAGATTACAGACGGCAGATGGAAGTCGCCCAAGATGTTGCCGCGCAACTGGAAAACGGCGAAGACAATATTATGGGCGTGATGGTGGAAAGCCATTTGGTCGAAGGCAGACAGGACAAGCCCGAAGTTTACGGGCAAAGCATTACCGATGCCTGCATCGGCTGGGATACCACCGAAGAAATGCTCGCGCTTTTGGCTGCGGCAAACCGTAAACGGGTTGCGCCTTAAGCCGGTTTGAGCGGCAAAAAAGAGGTCGTCTGAAAAGGCTGTGTGGGTAAAAACAGACAGTTTCAGACGACCTTTTGTTTAATTTGTCTGATTTATCGGATTATGGTTTTTTCTAACTGTCCGCCTGTTAAATTATCTTAGAACGTGTTCATTGTCTCAGCCTCTGCTGTAAACTAACTCGGCATGAACAGAAAACCTACCCAAGCGATATCAGTCGCGAGCAATTTGCGCCTCTCCTCCCTGCTGGA
>CAKMQH010000047.1 GCA_927911515.1 uncultured Neisseria sp. | reverse complement strand
GGGCGACATCGAGGTCGGGGAACTCGCGGGCGGCAAGCTCGGAGGCGGAATAAATCGACGCGCCCGCTTCGGAAACGACGATTTTGTGCAAGCCTGCTTCGGGCAAACCGCGCACCAATTCGCCCGCGATTTTGTCGGTTTCGCGGCTGGCGGTGCCGTTGCCGATGGCGATGAGTTTCACGCCGTGCGCTTTAATCAGGCGCGAGAGGGTGGCGAGCATATTGTTTTCTTGGTGCAGATAAACGATGGCGGTGTCTAAAAGTTTGCCGGTGTCGCTGACGACGGCGCATTTCACGCCGTTGCGGTAGCCGGGGTCGAGACCCAGCGTGGTCAGCCGTCCTGCGGGCGCGGCGAGCAACAAGTCTTTGAGATTGCGGGCAAACACGGTAATCGCGTCGGTATCGGCGGCTTCTTTCAGACGGCCTAAGGCTTCGAGTTCCAGCGATAAAAAGATTTTCGCGCGCCAAGTCAGGCGCACGGTGTCGCGCAGCCATTTGTGGCCGTCTGAAACCTTGAAACGGCGGGCGATGATTTGCTCGTATTCGCTTTGCTGCGTAATCGGCGTGTCGTCGGGCTGATATTTGAGCGCGATGTTCAATACGCCTTCGTTACGGCCGCGCAAAACCGCCAGCGCGCGGTGGCTGGGCATGGCGCGGACGGGTTCGCGGTGGTCGAAATAATCGCTGAATTTTTCGCCTTCGGTTTCTTTGCCTTCAACGACTTGTGCGTGGATTTCGGCTTCGTTCCACAGCTTGTCGCGCAGCGTGCCGATGAGTTCCGCGTCTTCGGCAAACTGCTCCATCAGAATCGCGCGCGCGCCGTCCAGCGCGGCTTTGGCGTCGGGGACGTTTTCGTTCAGGTAGCCTTGCGCGGCGGCTTCCACGTCCTGCGGCTGCTCGGCAAGCAGCGCGTCCGCAAGCGGCTGCAACCCGTGTTCGCGCGCGATTTGCGCCTTGGTGCGGCGTTTGGGCTTGTAGGGCAGATACAGGTCTTCCAGCGCGGTTTTGTTGTCGGCGGCTTCGATTTGCGCCCTGAGGTCGTCTGAAAGTTTGCCTTGCTCTTCAATGCTTTTTAAAACAACGGCTTTGCGCTCTTCCAACTCGCGCAGGTATTGCAGTCGCTCGGCAAGCTGTCGCAACTGCGTGTCGTCCAGCCCGCCCGTGGCTTCCTTGCGGTAGCGGGCGATAAACGGCACGGTCGCGCCGTCGTCCAAAAGCTCGACGGCGGCGGTGATTTGGGCGGCGGTGGCGGAGAGTTCTTGGGAGAGGATTTGGGTGATGTTCATGGGTGTCCTTGTGTGAAGGGTGCAGGCTGCCTGAAAGCGTCGGCTTCAACGAAGTTGAAAAGTGCAGGCCGCTTTTTGGGCGCAGGTTAGAACGAAATTAAATTTTCGGGTAACCTGAAAGGTTATTTTGAGGATTTTTTTTGTGCTCCCAAGTTTCAAGTAAATAAACTGCCAGTGCTCCTGATAAATTAACAGCTAATTGTGCATGACGGGGCTTGGGATTAACTCCTATTTTTCCCTTACCGTGCGCATCGCTCAAACGGTTTCGCAATGCACCTAATCCTTCAATGATAGCAGTGCAGCCACCTAGTATTTGCTTGAAAATATCTTCCGTATGTTGTGATGGCGCAAGGTTGAGATATTCGGCTGTTTGTTTATACAGTTTCTGTAAATCCTGTCTGTCATCGTAAGCAATTTTTGCTTCATCTAAGATATATTTGCATACACTTTCTATCAGTGTTCGTGCAGATGTAATTGCTCCTTCTGGGTCATCAATCCGTCTTTCGAGAGCCTTTTTCCAAGCATTTTCTATATGTATAGCATCGAGTTTTTTAATGCCTTGATTGATTAATTCGTCAGAAGGACAAGTCTTGCCATAATTAAATTCTATAAAATTCAATAATGGTTCAAATGCTTTATAAATAAAATCTCTGCGCTCTGCGTATTTCTCAAATCGCGGTGCTTTTACTTCATTCCAAAATTGATGTAAATCCCTGCATGTAAGTAAAAAAGTTGGGATGTATTTTTCAAATTCTTTGTTTGTGATAAATAATTGCCTTAGCTGCAAATATTGTGCATTAGATTCTCTTTCGTTGACGAATGTAATTCCACCAGTAGCACGAGAAATTAATAAATTTTGTAGACTTTGCGCTTGAATTAATAAATCTTGCATTTTTATACCTATCTGTTCATTTAATTTATTGATTTAAGACGACCTGAAACTATCGCTTCAACACTTCCAATTCGGCAATATCTTCCGCTTCCGCCTGCTGCGCCATGTGTGCCAAACGGTTTTGCCTGAACAGCCCGTATTGTTCGCCGGCAAACGCTTCCATTTGCTTGTGGCTTCGCGTGCCTTTGCCTTCCAATACGGCGAAGCCGTTGTCGGCGATGATGCTGTCTATGCGGTTTTGCCAAAACGCAAGCGTCAGACCTTGCCGGTTTTTGGCGCGCAGTTCCGCAATTTCCAGAAAGATAACGGTCAGGCGGTTGAGCGTGTCGATTTCGTCGGTGTTCAGGTAGTTTTTGGCAATGACGATATCGGCTTTGCGTACGCGTTCGCCGCTCCATGATGTCAGCCCCATATTGGGGGCGTTGCCGTCGGCGCGGTGGCAGACAAGTTCGGCGGCGGTTTGCTGCGTTACGGCGTAAATCAGCTTGTTTTGCGTTTGGGCGAAAAACATCTGCGTGGCTTTGTCGGTGGGGTCGTAATCGGCAGAGAGTTTGAACAGTTCGCGCACTTTTTGATAAAACCGCATTTCGCTGGCGCGGATGTCGCGGATTTTTTCCAGCAGTTCGTCAAAGTAATCCACGCGTCCGTTGGGATTTTTCAGGCGTTTGTTGTCCAGCACGAAGCCTTTCTCCAAATAGCCCGTCAAAACCTCGTTCGCCCAACGGCGAAACTGCACGCCGCGTTTGCTGCGCACGCGGAAGCCGATGACCAGAATCATTTCCAAAGCATAGTGTTTGACTTGGTATTGCTTGCCGTCTGCGGCAGTTATTAAGAAATCCTTAATAACTGAACCCTCATGCAACTCTTTGTCTTCAAATATATTTTTGATATGCGTTGCGATGTTTGGCACGGAGGTGTCAAAAAGTTCGGCCAGTTGGCTTTGGTTGAGCCAAACGGTGTGTTCCTGCACCAGCAGGTTTACTTGGGTGCGACCGTCTTCGGTTTGGTAAATCAGGATTTCGGACATGGATTTTCCTTACTTTGTAGGCTGAGGTCGTCTGAAAAATATCGGTGGCTTATTCCTCATCACATTCTTCATCATCTTCATCGTCATAGGAGGTGTAGAGCCAATTGTCCCAGCCGAACAGTTCGAGCAGTGTGTCAAAGCGGTCTTGGTCGGCGGTGCCGATGAATACGCCGTTTGCGTTGCCGTTTTGGGTGAAGCAAAGCAGTATGATTTCGTGAAAGCTGTCGGTGTAGAAGCGTTGGTTTTCTTGTCGGAGTTTTATGATTTCGGTGCGGTTTTGTTGGATAAATCGGGCGGCTTGGGCATCGGTTGATTCTTCGTCCATGATATTCGCGCAGTAGTGCAGGCCGCCCATAACGGCGTTGGTATAAGCCAGTTCTAGCAGTAGGGCGCGGGTGTCGGGCAGGTGCGGCTGCCATTCGTAGCTTTCGGTTTCATCGGTATAAAAGCCGATATGGACGGGCGGGTTGTCGTGCGCCAAATCGGCTTTGGCAATGCCACACAGAAACACGCCTTGGTATTCCTCTATCAACACTAGGTAATCGCCGTCAAAATCCATCTTTTCCAATAGCAACAATCGGTTAAACAACTGATTGACTGCCTCGCTGCCGCCTAGTGTGAGCAGATATTCGCGCAAGATGGCGGAGAGGTGGATTCCTAGGCGTTGTTCGGCAGCGGTGATTTCGGCTTCGGGCAGACCGCAGGGGAGGTGGTCAAGGTGATAGAGGGTGGCGATATTTTGCAGATAATTCATGGAGTAATCAGGGGCAGGGGTCGTCTGAAAAACACGCTATTATAAAGGATTAACTTGGTGCTGAACGTCCTTTCAGACGACCCCTTCTTACATTTTCAGCTAAAATACGCGCCATTAAAGGACAAAGCCATGATGACGCCCGAAACCCAGAAACAGCTCAAAATCACCGACGTTTCCGCCAAGAAGCTCGACAAACTCAACCTCCATACCGCATGGGATTTGGTTTTGCATCTGCCGCTGCGTTACGAGGACGAGACGCACATCATGCCGATTAAGGATGCGCCGATCGGCGTACCGTGTCAGGTCGAGGGCGAAGTTATCCATCAGGAAGTAACGTTCAAACCGCGCAAGCAGCTGATTGTCCAAATCGCCGACGATTCCGGTAGCGTCCTTTTTCTGCGCTTTATCCACTTTTACGCCAGCCATCAGAAACAGATGGCGGCCGGCAAACGCATCCGCGCCGTGGGCGAAATCAAACACGGGTTTTACGGCGACGAGATGATTCATCCCAAAATCCGCGATGCCGAGAGCAGCGGTTTGGCGGAAAGCCTCACGCCGATTTATCCGACCGTAAACGGTTTGAACCAGCCCACTTTGCGCCGCATCATTCAGACGGCGTTGGACGTTACGCCGCTGCATGACACCTTGCCCGATGCCTTATTGGGTCGTTTGAAACTGCCGCACCTCGCCGAAAGCCTGCGCCTTTTGCATTCACCGCCGCCTAGTTTCACTATTCATCAACTTTCAGACGGCACGCTCCCCGCATGGCAGCGGCTCAAATTCGACGAACTTTTGGCGCAACAGCTTTCCATGCGCTTGGCGCGGCAGAAGCGCGTTAGCGGTACGGCGGCGGCATTGGGTGGCGACGGCACATTGACCCAAGCCCTGCGCCATGCCTTGCCGTTTGCCCTGACCGATGCCCAAGAAAGGGTCGTGTCCGAAATCCGCCGCGACATGGCGCAAACCCATCCCATGCACCGCCTGCTTCAAGGCGATGTCGGCAGCGGCAAAACCATCGTCGCCGCCTTGTCCGCGCTGACCGCCATCGAATCCGGCGCACAGGCGGCCGTGATGGCGCCGACCGAAATCCTTGCCGAACAGCATTTCATCAAGTTCAAACAATGGCTCGAACCTTTAGGACTCGAAGTCGTCTGGCTCTCCGGCAGCCAGCGCAAAAAGCCAAAGAAGAAGCCAAAGCCAAACTCGCCGACGGCACCGTCAAAATCGCCGTCGGCACGCACGCCCTGTTTTCAGACGACGTCGAGTTCCAAAATTTAGGCTTGGTGATTGTGGACGAACAACACCGCTTCGGCGTCGC
>CAKMQH010000046.1 GCA_927911515.1 uncultured Neisseria sp. | reverse complement strand
TAGCGTGGGCTTTGCCCACGAAAAAACGGTTCGGATTATGGTTCGGTTTGGGGGGTTGATTGATGGATTTCGTGGGCAAAGCCCACGCTACGGATTGGCGAAGGGTCTTAGGTTTAATTCAAACCAATACGGTTTTGTTGTCTGTTTTTTAAAAGGACTCGTACCTCGTGTTAAGCCTTGCCTGTCCAATCAAACGTTTCCAAGAAATCAGGCAGTTCTGACAGGCTGTCGAGTATGGCGAGATGTGGGGCGGTGTGCAACATGGCGGCGGAGTGTGCGCCTGTGGTGAGGGCGACGGCGGGGGCTTTGGCGTTGGCTGCCATTTCCAAGTCGTGGGTCGTATCGCCGACCACCAAAGTTTCTTGCGACGTCAGTCCCAGTTCGTCGCAGAGTTTGAAAATCATGTCGGGCGCGGGTTTGGAGGCTTGCTCGCTGGCGCAGGTGGTCGCCATCCAAAAATCGGCTGTACCGGTTTGCGCGATAGAGCGGTCGAGTCCTATCCTGCCTTTGCCCGTGGCGACGGCGAGCCAGTAGCCTTGGTTTTGCAAGGTGTGCAGGCAGGGCAGGGCTTCGGGGAAGAGTGTCATGTTGTGGTTGTTGGGATTGAGATAGTGTGCGGCGTAGGTTTCCGCCAATTCTTCGCGCATGTGTTCGCCGGCATGCGGGGCGAGGCGGCGGATGATTTCGGGCAGGCTGTAACCGATGAGGGAGCGGACGGCATCGTCATCGGGAACGGGCATGCCGCAGTCGGCAAAACTTTGTTGAAAGGTGCGGATAATCGGGCGCGTCGTGTCTGCCAGCGTTCCGTCCCAGTCGAAGATAATCAGTTTAGGTTTCATCGTGCGCTTTCTTTCAGACGACCTGTGAACAAGATAAAAATCATAGCAGAAAATCCGATGCCTGCCTGCTTACAGATTGATGCAAACTTTAAAAATCCTAACTGAATTCAAACGCTAAGGTCGAATGAGTTGGGCAAAGGGGTCGTCTGAAAAGTTTCAGACGACCCCTTTTTATGGGTTTTCTTATTGAGGAACATGAAGGGAGACGGTGTCCCGATTTCCGGCTTATCTTTTCATTTTGTGAAAATAATGGGCTGCTCCGGCGCGCGGGTCAGTTGGCGCGGCAGCGTCAGCATCGCCAATATCCAAACGCTCAATGCGTACAGAAATATCCCGCCTTGCCGCATGCCGCCCAATGCCGCGCTGCCCAGTAAAGATTCCAAGATAATCACGACCAAAGCCGCCGCGCACGCTGCCGCGCCGCTTAAAAACAGGGCGTAGCGGAAATGGCGGCGCATCATTTTTTTGTAGGCGAGTTTGGTCAGACCGCCCGCGATCATCAGGTTGAAAAAGCCGAATACGCCGCAGATAAACCAAACGATGGCGTCATCCCAGCCCGCAACTTGCCGCAACTGCCCGTCTTGTAAGGTCAGCAGCAGCCCGGAATGGCGGAACAGCCCGACTGTGATGATTTCGTGCAGCAGCAATGCCAGAGGCAGGGTCAGGAAAATCAGGGCAATCAGCAGCGGGCGGTAGGGTTTTTCTTGGGTGAGGTACATGATGGATAGGGAAGGGGTCGGATGTGGTGCGGGATATGTTTGGAACGCTGTCGGCGTGCCTTAATTCAGTATCTGCTGCACTTGTTTCAAAACCTGCCAAGCTTTTGCTTTGAGCTGCGGCTGGCGCAGCAGGCGGGCAGGGTGGGGAAGGATGAAGCAGGGGGTGTTGCCGCAGAGTGTGTCTATCAATGGGGCAAGCTCGGGTTTTTCAAAGATTTGCCCCACCAATAACACGGCCTTCGCCTGTGTATCGGCAAGCTCTCGGGCAAGCTGAGGCAGCTCGGCTTGGATTTGTTCGTCAGTAGGGTGCGGACTGAAAACAGGTGCCGCTTTGACCCAGCTGGTTTTGTATGCCTGCTGCGGCGTCAGGCGGATGGCGGCAAGCATATTGTCGAGCAGGACACCGACCGCGCCGTGAAAGAGTTGCCCGTGCAGACTGTCTTCGGTTGCGGGGCAGATGCTGATGATGATGACTTCGGACGGACGCGCTTCGGTTTGCAGGCGCGGGAGGTCGTCTGAAACGGTTGTAGTGGCGGCTTTTGCGGTGTCTTCGGGCGCGGAGTTCGTCCGTGTAGACGGAGCAGGCGCGTCAACCGGCGCAGCAGTCGGCGGTACGGGAGGCGTTGCCGCTGCGGGGGCAGTTTTTTTCGTGTTGAACTGCCGCCATCGCCGCCATACGGGCATGATGTGCCGATGCGGAAATCGTGCGGACGGCTTCGGCAACTTGGGTGGCGGCAGGTTTTTGCGGCTGCGTAACGGGCGCATCACCCGCAGGCGGGATGACTTTGGCGTTACGGTTCAGCCACATCGGGCCTAAGCCTAATGCCTGATGCAAGTGGAGATAGCGGCTGCTTAACATGGTTTTTCCATTAAAACGGCGTCTTCATGCCCGCCTTCGGGCAGGGGATAGTAATGTTTACGGATGCCGACCGAGGTAAAGCCGTATTTGAGATACAGCGATTGGGCGGCGGTATTGCCTGCGCGGACTTCCAGCAGCAGGCGCGTGATGCGGGCGGTTTGGGCGTGGCGGAACCAATGCTCCAAAAGTGCGGCGGCAATGCCTTGGCGGCGGTATTCGGGGGCGGTGGCAATCAAATGCAGCTCGGATTCATCCAATATATCCTGCCAAACGATAAAGCCGCTGATGACGCTGTCGGTCTCGCAGACCCACAACTTATCCGTAGGCTGCGCCAGCGCGGAGGCGAATTGTTTGGCAGACCACGGCGACGGGTTGCTGACCGCATCAATGGCGGCAAGGGCAGGGCAGTCGTCTGAAAAAGCGGGGCGGATATTCATGCCTGCGCTTTCCGTTCTGCCTGCTCTTTGGCGGTCAGGGCGACTTTGTTGCGGACATAAAGCAATTCGGCGTGTGCCGCATCGGACGCGGGATAACGCCCGCTCAGTGCCAGCCTGAGATAGTCGGAAGCGGCAGGCATTTGCGGCGTACCGGCAAAGGGCGGCGCATCCGTCAGGGCAAACGCATTGCCTACGCCGCCGGTAAACGTACAGCCTTCGGGTTCGACAATTTCAGTCGCTTTGCCGACCTGATAATCGCCAAGCCGCCGGTGCGCACCCGTGTCGAACCATGCGTAAAACACCTCACCCATACGCGCGTCGGTCGCCGCCAGTACGCAGCTTTGTTCGGGCAGCAGATACGCCGCCGCGTCCAGACAGGGGATGCCGATGAGGGGCGTGCCAAACGGCGTCGCCAAACCTTGCGCCACACCTGTTCCGATACGCAAACCGGTAAACGCGCCGGGACCTTGTGCATAGACGATGACGCCCAAATCCGCCGCCGTGATGCCCGCTTGTTCAAACAAAACACGAATCTGCGGCAGAATCAAATCGGATTGTTTCGTGCCGACATCTTCATGAAGCGAAACAATCTGCCCGTCGGTTTGCAACGCGAGGGACAGGTAGGAAGTGCTGGTGTCGATGGCAAGGACAGGTCGTCTGAAATCGGCTTGCATGGCGTGTTCTTCAAGATAAAAATTTCAGGATGGATTATAGCATTGTCGTCTTGATTCATGCCCGATAGGGTTTTCAGACGACCTCGATGACACGTTTCAGCACTTTAGAAAATGGCTGTCTCGAAACTTGAGCAGGGCAGGCAAACCGCCATTAAACCGATTCCTCAGTTTAGATTCACTTTGCGCAGAATGAATGGTCAATTTGCCTTCAATAGGATTGACGACAATCAACCGACGGCTTTAAAATGAATTTAAGAATCGTTATTATTTTTAAATCATCAGGAGAAAATTCATGGCAAAAAAAGTCAGTATTTTAGTAGGCAGCCTGCGTAAAGGCTCGTTCGCCCGCAAAGTGGCGCAAAACGTCATCCCCATGTTCCCCGAAGGCTACGAAGCCCAAATCGTCGAAATCGGCGGTTTGCCGCTCTACAATTTCGACTACGACGACCCCGCCGAAACCGATTTCCCCACGCCCGAAAGCTATACCGCCTTCCGCGAAACCATCAAAGCCTCCGACGGCGTATTGTTCGTTACCGCCGAAAACAACCGCACCATCCCCGCCTGTCTGAAAACGCGGTAGACATCGGCTCCAAACCCAACGCCGACGTCGCATGGAAAACACGCCCGCAGGCATTATCAGCCATTCCGTCGGCAAAATGGGCGGTTACAGCTCGCAAAAAAAATCTGCGCCTTGCCTTGTCCTACTTCAATATGCCGCTGACCGGACAGCCCGAAGTTTTCCTCGGCAACTCCCCCGCCTTGTTTGACGACAACGGCAAACTCATCGAATCAGCGCGCAGCTTCGTTCAAGGCTACATCGACCAACTCGTCGCCCTTATCGAGAAGAACCCCAAATAAAACCAACAGAAAAACTGTTGACTGTTAGAAAATAGCTGACTTTCTAAACATCAAAGGTTTAATGCAGAAAAGGTCGTCTGAAATCTAAAGTTTCAGACGACCTTTCTTTTAAATAAATAACATTCGAGAAGGCACACATCAAAGCTCGTCTGAAAGAAACAACGCCAACAAAACACCATTCAGACGACCCATTAGCCGGTTATCCCATTCGCTTTACCCACCACATCATTCAAGCTACTATACGAACCATGATGTCATTTAAAATGCGCTGCCATAAGCCTTATGGCAGACAAAAAGGAAAAAAATGAAAAAAATATTTAGGGTTTTGGGCTTGGTCGTTTTAGTCGCCGCTCTTCCGGTTCTATCAATCTATGCTTCTTCAATAAAAGAAATCTTCAATCAAAGGATGATTTTTTTGTGGACACCGATCAGGAACGCTCGTTTTCATTTATGCTAAACAACTATTCCGACCGGGGTGTAACGATTTTTTATCAACAGGTCGGGCAAACATGGCATCTAGGTGGGATCAGTCCTTATGCAGAGGAAGGGGTGGGCAGTGTTGCGTTTCCATCCCCCGCTGGCATGAGGGGATGACGCTGCCACTGACTTTGATGATAAGCACGGATACAAATGAATTTGAAGAGCGTAACGTTGATGCCAAGGTAGATAAATTTACCGATGAAGACAATGGATTATTGCAGTTTCACATTTTGCCGGATTATTCAGTGCGTGTATTAATTTCAAGTTACGGTAGGCAGAGGCCGGAAAATCCCATGCATCAGTTTCATGAAACTTTGAAAAAAGATAACGAAGCATACCGTAAGGAAAATCCGGATTTTTGAATTAAGATGGGGTGAAATGATGAGTAAAGCTAAACTGGTATTCTATACCAACGAGTCGAATACTAAATAATTTGATGGTTATATTGGCTTGAGTTCCACGTTACTTGCTTTTCAGAATAATGAATGCAGGGTGAATTAAGTCGGCCTCAAGAGAAAGGAAGCTTAATAAGAATAGAAGAAAATGGGCAAAACCATTACCAGGGCAATTATGATTAAATGATCAAGGAAGAAAGAAATGGCAAAGCTTATATATGAATTAAATCAATCTGGGAAATTTTCAGCTTTTTATTTAGATCAAGATAAATTTAGTTATTTCGGATTTTGTGACTCAACAAGATTAAGTTTAGATTTTATACCTAGATTTGAAATAGAAGCAAAAAGTACGAAATTAAAAAACCATCATATACTACTGACTAATGCAACAACCATTTTAGTAGATAAAAAGTTAGCTGATTTTTTAATAAACAAATATAATCAAGAAATTCAGATAATTCCAATTGATTTGGTATGTAAAGATACTATTCTGTCGGATAAATATTTTCTAATTAATTCGTTGCATACTGAAAATATAATTAATGAACAAGAATCAGAAAGAATTTATATCGATGAGAATACTTCGTTTTTATCATCAGATAATATGAAATTAAATGACAATTCACTGAAAATTATAGGTATTGGTAGGCATAACAACCCACTACATTCAACGAAGTTATTTTTTTCTGATGAATTAATATCTGAATTACATGAATATGGGTTTGATAGAGGATTTATATTTGCTTAGTTAATCTTAGCTTGGATCAAGATTCAATGTATTAATAAAGGTCATCAACAGACTGATTCTAAGTAAATATAGTTTGTATGACTTCTTGATTTGTATATAGGGCGAATACAAGCATATATCTAAATAGGAGACTGCTTTGTTTTACTAAAAAAGGTCGTCTGAAAACCTCCATTCAGACGACCTTTCTACCGTTTATCCCATTTGCTTTACCGTTGATGCCATTCAAGTTACCATACGAACCTCATTGTCATCTTTAAATTTAACGCCATGACTGCCCGCCAATCCTACCACCTCACCCTTCACCCGTTTCTCCCCCTCCCTCTCCCGTCAAATCCTCAC
>CAKMQH010000045.1 GCA_927911515.1 uncultured Neisseria sp. | reverse complement strand
AGACGACGTTGAAGACGTAGCTGAAAATGTGGGGGTGAATGTCGTCTGAAACGGTGGACGGGAAAGCACGCCCTGCGCCTAAAGAGCGGTCGGTTGAAAACGTTTTTAAACCAGCCTTGCTTTTCTTTGGCTGTTAAAACGGCATGGCTTAGGCTACTTAAAATCAAAAGGTCGTCTGAAACTAAAAACCACTCCGTTTCAGACGACATCCGATGTTCGACAGATGAAAGTGCGGTCGGTTTTTTCGGCGTTTTTGTAGGTGGGAACTGACAGTTTGCCATCAAAATTCCTGTTTCGTCGGGCGGATGGTGATTTCGTTCACCGCGACGTTTTCAGGCTGTTCGATGGCGTAGGCGACGGCGCGAGCGATGCTGTCGGCGGGGATTTCCACCGTGTCGTAAAACGCTTGGATGCCTGCCGCGCTTTCGGCATCACCGCTTGAGAATTTCAGTTCACTTGCCACCGCGCTGGGATAGAGCGTGGTAACGCGGATGTTGTCGTTGCCCGCCATCAAACAGGCAGTAAACATTCCGCTTCTGTACGTGGCCCAAGCCACCACCGACGCTGTGAAAAACAAGGCATGGACATGGTCGGGCTTTTAGGGACGCGCTTTACCATGAGCGACGGCTTTTATACCGACTTTATGGGAACCCAAGGCGTGAAAACCATCGTCTCCACCGACGCCGATCAGGACGAAATCCACCGCATTATTTTCGACGAACTCTACAAAAACCAAATCCTGCCCGGATCCGCCCTCTATTTTTGCGACGTAATCAGCCGCCTCAAACAGGCAGGCGCAGCAGGCATCATCTTAGGTTGCACCGAAATCTGCCTGATTGTGAATGAAGAAAACAGCCCGCTGTCCGTGTTCGACAGCACCAAAATCCACACGCTTGCGGCAGTGGATGAAGCGCTGGCGGGGTAAGGTCGTCTGAAAATACAGTTTTATAGCGTGGGCTTTCCTGCAATTTTTGACGGACGGTAAAGTGATGATGAGAGTATGAAACTTTTTCATTCTACAAAAGTTGTGTAAGATATAACTTGCTTAAAGTTAAAAACAATTTTCTTTTTGGGTGTTAACTAAGCGAGCCAAACTATGGATTACCCAGAACCACCAGCACCATTTTTAGAAGTAAAAATTCACAAACTTGATATCACCCCCCCTATATCATCACTATGTGCTGGTTATGAATGCGGTGAATGGCGTTCATCTCAGCTTGCTGAGCATACAATGGAATGGCTACCTGAGTTTTGCCTTACTGCTAGTGAGTTGAAAAGCCTCAAGCCTGGAAACGCTTTTAGCATGATTAAGAAAGCTGCTAGAATGGTTTATCAAACGGAGAAATATAAATCACGTGGGGAGTTTGGAGAGATATTCTTACACATGATTCTGCGTCAAATTTATAAATCCATTCCCGCCATCAGTAAAATTTATTTTAAAGATTCCGTCAATAATACTGTTAAGGGATTTGATGCAGTTCATATTGTTCAAATAAATGAAAAACTGGAGTTATGGCTTGGTGAAGTCAAATTTTATAACAACGCCACTGATGCGATACGAGATGTTATAGCTGAAATTCAAGCACATACAAAGCAGGATTATTTAAGAAATGAAAAAATGCTTTTAACTAACAAAATTGATCCTGATTCATCATTCCATCCGACATTATCAAAATTGCTTGATCAAAATACATCTCTTGACGAATTATTTGATTGCGCCTGCATCCCTATTCTTATCACTTATGATAGTGACACTTTGAAAAAACACAACAAAACAACAGATGACTTTAACAAAGAGCTGGAAAAAGAAGTTTTAGCAATTAGACAGAAAATTGAGGAAAAAAACGTCCAGCCTTAATTTACCAGTTAAAATCCATCTTTTTTTGCTTCCTCTTCAAGAAAAATCTGTGTTAATTCAAAAATTAGATGAACAGTTAAAAAGGCTGCAATGATACTTACAAAAAATGAAGTTGAAATAAAACTAAAAGATAGCAGAGAAATAAATCCTGACGATGCTTTCTTAGTTCTACAGTCTATGTGTTTTTTAGCCAATAAGGATCCTGAAGATAATGAGATACAGCAATTGCTTCTTCGTGTATTGGATCGAAAAGAAGAATTCAGTCCATTTATAGAAGTAGTAAATGGATTAATTCGACATTTTGGTCTTTATCCTTATTTGGATACGAATACAATTACTGTAAAAGATGCCATAGCAAGAGAAATTCATAGACCATCTTTGTTAGCAAACGATGATAATAACCAAAATATAGAAGATGAAGGTTTTGTATTCCACAGAGTACAGGCTGAAGTATTTCAATATTTGATGGATGGAGAAAATATCATACTAAGTGCCCCAACCAGTTTTGGAAAAAGTGCCTTAATTGATTCTCTAATTGAAAGTAAAAAGTTTGATAATATCATTATCATTGTACCAACTATCGCCTTAATCGACGAAACGAGAAGACGAATATCCGGATTAAAATGCGATCACAAAATTATCACACATGCTTCACAAGAGTTACAATCAAAAAATATATTTATTCTCACCCAAGAAAGAGCTATCGACTTTCCCGATTTGCCCAATTTTGATATTTTTATTTTAGATGAATTTTATAAGCTAGATCCAAGGGAGGATTCTGAAAGAGCAATGACTTTGAATCATGCCTTGTATAAATTACATAAGAAGTCCAAGCAATTCTATCTGTTAGGACCAAATATACAAAATATACCTGAAGGACTGCCTGATCGATTGCAGTGTAAATTTATTCGGACCAACTATTCAACTGTCGTTACTGAGCTTATCCGAGTTGGATCAAATAAAGATTCATCTAATGATGAACTACTAAGTTTATGCAATAGCATTCAGGGCTCTACCTTAATATTCTGTTCATCTCCAAATAAAGCAAGAAAAATTACTGAACTACTTGCTACCCGTTGTAATCAAATTGGTGAAGGATTAACGGATGCTGCCAATTGGGTTGCAGAAAATTATCATCCTGATTGGACGTTAGTGAAAGGTTTGAGAAAAGGTATTGGAATGCACCATGGCAAAATTCCAAGAGCGATAGCTCACCTTTGTGTGAAAGGTTTTAATGAAGGGAAATTACCATTTTTGGTTTGTACATCTACCCTGATTGAAGGTGTAAATACAAAAGCAAAAAATGTGATTATTTTTGATAACAAAATTGCAAGAAAGAAATACGACTTTTTTACTTTTAACAATATTAGAGGGCGTTCAGGAAGAATGTTTCAGCATTTTATTGGACGTGTCTATTTATTCAATGATCCTCCTCAAGAGAAACTTCCTCTTGTTGAAATACCCGTATTTTCTCAAGAAGAAAATGCCGAAGAATCTCTTCTTATTCAACTTGATAAAGCAGATATAACAGAACGGTCTTGGAATCGAATACAGAAATATTACAATCAGGATACTTTAGATATTAATGTTTTACGTAGTAATTCAGGGGTTAGTCCAGATCTTCAAATTAATCTTGCTAATTATTTGATAGAAAACAAGAGAGAGCTATCAGTTTTGGCTTGGAACAACATCCCCGAATATGATCAATTAGACTATTTATGTTGTTTAATATGGGAATATCTTATAGAAAGCAAGCGATTTTGTGAAATAACATCTGGTCATCAATTAGCTTTCAAGATAAATCAATTGAGGAGTAATAAGATTAAGGAAATTATATCGAATGAAATATTTCAAGGGAAAGAACCTAATGAAGCGGTAGAAAATACGCTGAGTTTCATTAGACAATGGGCACAATTTCATTTTCCTAGGCTAGCTATGGCTGTTTGTAGAATACAAAATGCAGTCGCTGAAAGATTAGGAGTTGCCCAGGCAGACTATTCTTTCTTTTGCGGGCAAGTAGAAAGCTTATTTACAGATTCAGCCCTAGTGGCTCTTGATGAATACGGGTTGCCCCTGCCTTTAGCAGAAAAGTTAGAGAATATGTTAAATTCAAATGGATCACTAGATGCTGCTCTTAAGAATCTATCTATATTGAATTTTGATAAATTGAGTTTAACTACATTTGAGAAAGAAATGCTTAATGATGTAAAGAAATCTATTTAACTTTAACTCACCTGTGCCTGTACATTTTAATACAAATGTGCAGGCTGCTTTTTCAGCTATTTCCTAAGGTAATCTGAAAACCTTTCCCTTAATCCAGCGGCTTAAACTATCTTGATTTCAAGTTAAATAACCCAAGCCTTCAGGAACAACGCCATGACAAGCCGCACCGCCATCATCCTAACCACCGCGCTCGCCCCGCTGATTTGGGGCAGCACCTATCTCGTGACCACCGAATTCTTGCCGCCTGATCGCCCATTTACCGCCGCGCTGATACGCGTGTTGCCCGCCGGGCTTTTGCTGTTGGCGTGGACGCGGCGGATACCCAAACGCGATGAATGGGCGACGGTTGTCTTGCTCGGTTTTTTGAACATCGGCTTTTTCCAAGCCATGTTGTTTGTGGCGGCGTATCGCTTGCCGGGCGGACTGGCGGCGGTGTTGAGTTCGACGCAGACGCTGATGGTGCTGGTGTTCACTTGGTTAATCGGTAAAACCATGCCGCCCAAAGCGGCTTGGGCTTGGTCGGCGGCAGGGGTTTTGGGGATTGCGCTCTTGGTTTTGTCGCCGCAGGCGCGCTATGACGGGATGGGGATTTTGGCGGCATTGGCGGGCGCGGCGGCGATGGCGTTGGGCGTGTATTTGTCGAAACACCGCCGCACTTCGTTGCCCGTGTTGGCGTTTACCGGCTGGCAGCTTTTTATCGGCGGCTTGTTTTTACTGCCCGTCGCCCTGCTCGCTGAACCGCCGCTGGAATCGTTAAGCCCCGCCAATATCGGCGGCTATCTGTATTTGTGCCTGTTTGGTGCCGTGTTGGCTTATGTATTGTTTTCAGAGGAATTGCCAAACTTTCGCCTGCTGCGGTTTCATCGCTGGGATTGCTCAGTCCTGTCTCGGCATTTGTTTTGGGCTGGCTGTTTTTAGGGCAAGGCATGGACGCGAAATCGCTGTTGGGATTTGCGTTGGTCTTGATATCGATATTCGGAGTGCAGCGGGCGGTCATGAAAAAGGTCGTCTGAAAACAGCCTTGAAGCTGCTTTTCAGAGACCTCTTGCTCCGGTCGGTTTATTTCTTCAAGAATGCCCGTTTCAGAATAATCAGCCAATCTTTCTTATCCAAAACAGGGCGTTGCGCAAACACATCGTATTTGCAGCCGTCCAGTTTCTGCAAAATCAGTTGTCCGCCGACAATAATCATCCGTAATTCAAATCCCAAACGTCCTTTCAGCGTTTTACCCAAGGGCGAACCGCCTTTGAGCATTTGGAAGGCGCGGTTGCATTCATACGACATCAGTCTTTGAAACGCGAAATCCGCTTTGCCTTCGGCGATTTGTGCTTCGCTTACTTTGAATTTTTCCAAGTCGTCTTGCGGGATATAGACGCGGCCTTTCTGCCAATCGACGGCAACGTCCTGCCAAAAATTGATGAGTTGCAACGCGGTGCAGATGCCGTCGCTTTGGGCGATGCTGACTTCGTCGGTTTGTCCGTACAGGTGCAGCATAATGCGCCCGACTGGATTGGCGGAACGGCGGCAATAGTCGATTAGGTCGCCAAAATCCTGATAGCGGGTTTTGACAACATCCTGACTGAATGCGGACAAAAGATCGTAAAACGGTTGCAGCGGCAGCTTGAAAGGCGCAATGGCTTCGCGTTGCAGACGTTGCATTAACGGAGTCAACGGCGCTTCGCCGCTCTGTATGCGGTCGAGTTCGGATTTGAGTTCGTCCAAAGCGCGCAAGCGTTCAGCAGCTTCGGCATTGCCTTCATCGGCAAGGTCGTCGGCAGTGCGCGCAAAAGCATAAACGGCATGGGTGGGCTTGCGCAGGCGGCGCGGCATAACGAGCGAGCCGACGGGGAAATTTTCATAATGGTTGACGGACATAGCTATTTTAAATTCGGTATCTTGGGGTCGTCTGAAAGTACGGAACCGCCTTCTCAAATGGTTTACCAACAACGCGATATACTTCCAAACCTGTATTAGCAACTCAGCATGATTTTAACACAACACATTATTTTATTAATGATTTAACTGTACGGCGCGCATAGAAATCCAAACTCAAAAACACCCAATCATCCTGTTTTCCAAATTCAGACGACCTTTTTCACAAAACGGATTATTAGATACGAAAAAGACGCGAAGTCATCAAACCTTGATTCAACACCATGCCTCCCACGCTCCCCAATATATCCGCAACCGATTGATTCGCTTATAATCCCCATACTGCCAAGCAAGCGGAGACAACGATGGATATGATGGTTTTCACTAATATTTTCTTAATCGTTCTATGTATTTTCACCATGTTGTTGGTGTGGTCGCGCAATTGGAAGCGCAAACAGGCGTATTTCGAAAAAATCAAAAACAATCCGGACAATCTGAAATGGCTTGAACACAATCTGACCGGAAAAGAAACAACAGACCTCAAAAACATCAACGAGCATTTTGGGCTGCCTTTGCTGCAGGCGAAACAACTGCTGGAATACTACAAGCAGCAGCCGAAAAAATAATCTGCCTTTCCAAACAGGCGGACTGAATAGCGGGCAATATTCGGTCCGCCTGTTTTTTGCTATTTTCAAAAAATCTTTTATTTCTGTATTGACAGAAATAAAAGACAAAAATAAAATACCCTCACTATGAAACTGAATCCGACCACTGAAAAATTCATCCTCCACTGGGGCGAAATGGGCACCAAATGGGGCGTTAACCGTACCGTTGCGCAAATCCACGCCCTGCTCTACATCTTGGGCAGACCGATGAATGCCGAAGAAATCACCGAAACGCTCGGCGTAGCGCGCTCCAATGTCAGCAACAGCATCAAAGAGCTGCAAAACCTGAGACTGGTGCATACCGTGCATATTCTGGGCGACAGACGCGATCATTTTGAAACTTCAGACGACGTCTGGACTTTATTCCGCACCATCGCAGAAATGCGTATGCAGCGTGAAATCGAACCTACACGGCAATTTTTGCAAAGCCTGATCGACAGCCCTGAATTTAGTCAGGAAAATGAAACCGCCAAGCAGCGAATCCGACAAACCCATGATTTCATCAATACGCTGACCATGTGGGCAAATGAAATGTTGAAGCTTTCTACTTCAACCATGGTGAAAATTTTAAAAATAGGCGCAGGCATACAAAAATTTTTCCGATGATGCCAACCGAATTGGTTTTCGATGCACCAAGCCGATTTCTCTTACGCAATTACAGGTGTGTTATGACGCATTCAACAGATGATTATTTCAACTATCCGAGAGGTAGAGTCATCATCGCTTATACTGCATCTACGCTATTTTTTGCGTTTAGTATCGGCTACTATGCTTTATTCTTTACCGTACCAGCCCTAATTTGCGGTTTGATCTTAAGTTTGACGTCTACATATAGAGATTTACGCGGCCTTATACGGGCAATCATAACCGGATCTTTATGCGGTTGCCTGTATCTTTTACTGTTTGGTGCGGATTTTGTCACCAGCCTCCTAGCTAGCTTGGTAATAGGCGGTACTTATTCTTTGATTGTTGGCGTTTTGAGCTTGCCCAATCCCCCAGGTGAGGATGATATTCAGGAACCTGCCTAATTTTTTTACCCTTACATTTCTCTTTTGACAGAAATTTTAGAAATTACAGACTAACTATATAAACAAACTGAAATGAGGAAACCAATATGCCGGACCACACTACACATACCCTACCCGCCTACCTGCCTTACTCGATGGGGCTGCTATGGCTCTGGAGCGGTACGCAACCTCTGTTTTCATGCCTGAAATGTCATTGGATTTGCTGCATTCGGTCGGCATTCCCAATCCGTTGCAATGGCCGACATTGATCGCCGCTTCGCTGCTGGACATCGGTTTTGCCTATTTATGCTTCAGCCGCTTTCGTTCCCGTTCCGAAATATGGTTGCTGCAACTACTAACCGTCGCGGCATACAGCCTGATCATTGCCTTCAGGCTGCCCGAAATGTGGGCGCATCCATTTGCGCCTTTGTTAAAAAACCTGCCGATTATGGCTACTTTATTTTTCCTGTATCAATCCGTAGGAGATAAAAAATGAACACCTATTTAATTGTTAAAACCCTGCACATCATCTCGGCTACCTTAATGGTCGGCACCGGTTTTGGTACGGCGTTTTACCTCTTTTGGGCAAACCGCAGCGGCTCGGTTGCCGCGCAGTCAGTCGTATCGCATTGGGTCATCAAAGCAGACTGGTGGTTTACTACGCCCGCCGTCATTTTCCAGCCCCTGTCCGGCTTATGGATGTTGTACGAACGCGGCTATACCGTATCCACGATGCTAGAACAAGATTGGATATGGATGACGCTTGGTCTATATGCTCTTTCAGGCATTTGCTGGCTGCCCGTTGTCTGGCTGCAAATCCGCATGGCAAAGATTGCTGAAAAAGCGCATAAAGAAAACGCAGACACTATTCCGGAACCCTATTGGCGTTATGCCAGACGCTGGGAATTGCTCGGCTACCCCGCCTTTTGCGCCACCATCGTGATTTACTTCCTGATGGTAATGAAACCGATTTAAAGATTTTCAGACGACCTCAGTTAAACCCAAAAGAAAAGCATATGAATATCATCGTTTTCGGAGGCAGCGGCTTCATCGGCAGCCGTACCGCTCAAATCCTCAAAGAACAAGGTCACCAAGTTTGCACGCCCAACCGCCGCGCCTTCGATTTTCTTCATCCCGACGAAACCGCCGCACGCCGTTTATTAGAGGGGCAAGACGTCCTCATCAACTGCATCGGCATCATGAACCGTCATGCCGAAATACTCGAAACCGTACACCACCACACGCCCAGACAGCTCGCCGCATGGGCAAAAGCAGCAGGCGTAAAACGCTGGGTGCAACTATCCGCACTGGGTGCCGATCCATCTCAATCCATCAACTTTGTCGGCAGCAAAGGACGTGGAGATGATGCCGTCGTCCAAAGCGGCATAGCGACTGCGATAGCCAGACCATCCGTCGTTTACGGGCGAGGAGGAACCAGCTGCGAACTGTTCATCAAACTAGCCCGTCTCCCTTTGCTTCCCCTGCCGAAAAGCGGACGCTTTCATTTGCAGCCCGTACATCTTGCCGATGTTGCCGAAGGTTTGGCAAAACTTGCCGTCCAAACCGACACCGACCACAGCATCATCAATATGACCGGCAGCCAAACACTGACCTTGGCGGAATACCTGACCACACTCCGCCAAACCCTGCACCACAAACCGCCGCAACGTATCCTATCCATCCCCCTGCGCCTAATTGACCCTGCGCTGCCGTTGGCAAACATCCTCAGCAACGGCATCATCAGCCGCAACAGTTTTGTCCTACTCGAACAAGGTTCATGTGCCGATTATTCCGATTTTGCAGCTTTACTGGGTCGAGAGCCATTAGCCGCAAAAAAATTTTTCCCTCCAAAGTTGAATCAGCCATACATACAAAAAGGTCGTCTGAAACCGCCTCGTCATAAGCCGGTTTCAGAGACCTTTTGCTCTAACGCAAGAGACCGCTGATACAATATAGTGGATTAACTTTAAACCAGTACGGCGTTGCCTCGCCTTGCCGTACTATCTGTACTGTCTGCGGTTTCGTCGCCTTGTTCTGATTTAAATTTAATCCACTATAAAGCGCCCGCCTGAAGAATATTTTGCTACAATATGTAATTATATGTTATATAAGCAGTATATTATCAATAAAAATAATATTTTTCATCACGACTCATATTATGGCTCAGAAACTTAATACACATATTAAATACATCCTACTTGCTTCCATCTTGCTCTCCGGCTGTCAGACGACCTTTGAAGAGGATCAAACCCGGCGCAGCAAAATCACCCAATTCGCCCTCAATCACCCCGTGGCGGCGCAAGCCATCGGTATGGAAGACACAGGCTCATTCAATATCAGCAGCAATGCCACGCGCTTTGCCTACCGCAGCGGCTTAGACGACACTGCCAACGGCGATGGCAAAGGCACGCAGGTCAATGCCGTGCGTCAATCCCTGTGGCAAGCCGCCATTACCTCCCAATTCGACAACGTAATCGCTGAAAAAGCAGGTAATGCCTACCTCGCCGACATCAAGATCCGCGAAGGCAAAATCAACTATTTCAGCCGTTATCTCGCAGACCAAGCGGTTGACCAACGCAACAACCGTATTGGCCGCAGCATCGGCAGCGGCAAACCCAATACCGACATGAAAACCCTTGCCGGCAGTGTTTTGCTCTATTACCACAAAGTCGGCTTGTGGACCGCATCGGAAACGCGTACCGGCGGACGCAAAGTATGGCGCATCACTCAAGAAAAACTCAGCCCTGCCGCCTACCGCGAAGCCATGAAAAATATCGAGCCGCTGGATGCCCAAGGCTTGCGTGAAGAAGAGCGCAATATACCCAAACCCGACAAAATCGACTCGATTTCCAAAACGGTCAAAGCCATCAGAAAAGTAAAAGACTGATTTTTCGGTACTCTGAGCAAATTTTGAGTAATCCACCAAAACGGCGTAAACTGTCGCAAACCCATTTTCAGACGACCCCTGCTTGCAAAGAGGTCGTCTGAAAACATTTCTCCTGCCGATTTAGCTGTTTCCAGAAGGACAAAGGACGATTATGAACTTCCCACCGCGTTACGTTTCCGCCACCCGTATGCGCCGTATGCGCAAAGACGATTTCTCCCGCCGCCTGATGCGCGAGCATACCCTGACCGCAGACGATTTGATTTACCCCGTTTTCGTACTCGAAGGCAGCAACCAAGAAGAAGCTGTCCCCTCCATGCCCGGCGTGAAACGGCAAAGTTTGGACAAATTATTGTTCACCGCCGAAGAAGCCCTCAAACTCGGCATCCCGATGCTGGCACTCTTCCCTGTCGTTACCCAAAATAAAACCGAATTGGCGGAAGAAGCCTACAACCCCGAAGGACTCGTTCCTACCGTCGTGCGCACCCTGCGCGAGAAATTTCCCGAACTCGGCATCATGACCGACGTCGCCCTCGACCCCTACACCATTCACGGGCAAGACGGACTGACCGATGCAAACGGCTACGTCCTAAACGACGAAACCATCGAAGTTTTGGTGAAACAAGCATTGTGCCACGCCGACGCAGGCGCGCATGTCGTCGCCCCGTCCGACATGATGGACGGCCGCATCCTCGCCATCCGCGAAGCCCTCGAAGACGCAGGACACATCCACACCCGCATCATGGCGTATTCCGCCAAATATGCCTCCGCATTTTACGGCCCGTTCCGCGATGCGGTCGGCAGTTCCGGCAACTTGGGTAAAGCCGACAAGAAAACCTACCAAATGGACCCCGCCAACACCGACGAAGCCCTGCACGAAGTCGCCCTCGATATTCAGGAAGGCGCGGATATGGTGATGGTCAAACCCGGCCTGCCCTATCTTGACGTTGTCCGCCGCGTCAAAGACGAGTTCGGCGTACCGACCTACGCCTACCAAGTTTCCGGCGAATACGCCATGCTTCAAGCAGCAGTTCAAAACGGCTGGTTGGACGGCGAAAAAGTCATACTCGAAAGCCTGCTCGCCTTCAAACGCGCCGGTGCCGACGGCATCTTGACCTATTACTCCGTCGAAGCAGCAAAGATGTTGAAAAATAAAACGACAACAAAATGCCGCCGGTTTGCACAGAATGCCCGGCGGCATTCACATTAAGGCATTTGCCTGACAAAATTTATTACAACGGAATGAATAATCAGGTAATTTCTGGTAAAATACCGCAACTCTCAAACAAACACTTACAGCGTCCGTTTTATATAGTGGATTAAATTTAAATCAGGACAAGGCGACGAAGCCGCAGACAGTAAAGATAGTACGGAACCGATTCACTTGGTGCTTCAGCACCTTAGAGAATCATTCTCTTTGAGCTAAGGCGAGGCAACGCCGTACTGGTTTAAAGTTAAGCCACTATAAAATTCAAAACATATACAATAAAATGAATACAACAACCGCCGATACACTATTCCGGGAAGCTCACTCATTCATGACCCAAATCCCGCCCGATTTTGCCGCCGCAGTCCCGCTGTTGCAAAAAGCGGCAAACGAAGGGCATACGGAAGCAGAATTCCATCTCGCAGGCTGCCTGTTGCAAGGGCAAGGCATACCTGCCAACCGTGAAGCCGGCATACGCCTGATGCAACAAGCAGCGCGTGACGGTCATCCCTACGCCAGCTACAACCTCCTTCAAATCCAAGAAGCACAAGGCATGCCGCTCAATACCCTGCTTCCCTCCTATCGGGAATTGGCAGAAGCAGGCATTATCGAAGCGCAGCTTAAACTGATGCGCGCTTATCATGACGCTGGTCAACACGAAGAAGCGGTCGATTGGGCCGTACTAGCCGCACGTCAGCAAAACCCTCAAGCCCTATATTTCTTAGGCCAGCATTGCCAATACACCTCGCCGCCCGACTACCCCCAATCACACCAGCTCTACCAACTTGCCGCCAAACAAGGATTTACGCCTGCCAATTGGCAGCTCGGATTGCAATACAAGCTCGGTCAAGGCGTGGCACCTGACCTTGAGCAGGCCGCCAAACACCTGTATATCGCGGCAAGTGACAACATTGCTCCGGCACAGGTCGCCCTTGCGGAAATCCTGCTTCCGACCCATCCCGACAAAGCCATCCGTTGGCTGGAAACCGCCGCCAGACAAAACAGCAGCGATGCTTACGCCAAACTCGCAGAAATTCATCTGTTGGGCAAAGATGTTCCGAAAGACACGGATAAAGCACGCCGCTACGCCAAAGCAGCCGCCCGCCGCAATCATCCCGAAGCGCTGCGTTTACTCGGCGATATCTACCGCTACGGACTGGGTATCCTTCCCGAGCCCTCCAAAGCGCGCCATTACTATCAGCTTGCTGCTGATTTGGGCAATCTTGCTGCACATCAAAAACTACTCGCTGACATTGCCCTGAACAATAAGCAAAACTACCCCCAAGCCAAAGAACACGCGTTGCAACGCCAACAGGCAGAGCAATTCTATCAGCTGGCTTTTGCCGCCCATTACGGTCTGAACCGCTCGCCCGACCATACCGAAGCGTTAACGCTCTATCAACAGGCCGCAGATTTGGGACACAGCAAAGCGCAAACCAATCTCGGCATGATGTACTACAACGGTCATGGAACGGAGACCGACTATACCCAAGCCGCCAAATGGTTCGCGCAAGCGGCACAGCAAAAAGACACGATGGCGCAATACAACCTCGCCTGTCTCTATTTCCACGGGACAGGCGTCCGCCGCAATACTGCTTTGGCATGCCGTTGGCTCGAAACCGCCATTAACGACGGTCACGAACAATCTGAAATCCTCAAGCAACTGCTGGCGCATTGGAAACAGCAACTCCCATAATATCCTACGCGCGGCAACATTTTTCCAAAGAAGCCGCCAACGCTTGTGATATCCATCCAAACCATTGCCTCCGCGTTGCGATTAATGGGGTATCGTTCTACGATAAGTTGTATCACTTGCCCATTTTAAAAAATATAGTGGATTAACTTTAAACCAGTACGGCGTTGCCTCGCCTTAGCTCAAAGAGAACGATTCTCTAAGGTGCTGAAGCACCAAGTGAATCGGTTCCGTACTATCTGTACTGTCTGC
>CAKMQH010000044.1 GCA_927911515.1 uncultured Neisseria sp. | reverse complement strand
GCGTGGGCATTTGCCCACGAATCAAACTCAAAATTTCAGACGACCTCTTTTACCCAACATTATCGTGGGCAAGCCACGCTACAATGTATACCGACTACTGACAGTATTGAATGATTACTTTGCCGAAAACGGTATCCGAACGGCTTGATTTGAGTTTGGTATTTTTGCCGACGGGGTCAAAAATACAGTTGCTACTGAAACTACCAAACCGAAACCCATCCGAGGTCGTCTGAAAACCTGTCTTATGGTTTTCAGACGACCTTTATTGTTCCCGCCGACAGGCATACAATCAAAAAGTGCAATACCTTTCATTGATTCAATACAAGGAGACAGTTATGCGCGGCATAAAATCAGTTGCATTGTTGTGTACTTTGGCATTGGGTGCGCCGGCGTTTTCGGCGGGTTTGACCAAAACACTACCGGGCGATTTGACGACGGCTCAGGCGCAGGCAGTGGTACAGGCTTCGATGAAAAAGGCGCGTGAAATCAAGGTGCCGATGAATATCGCGGTCATGGACGCGGGCGGTAATTTGAAGGCGTTTTGCGCGTATGGACGATGCGTTTATCGGCAGCATTGATATTGCGCAGAAAAAGGCGAAAACGGCACGCTATTTCAATATGTCCACCCGCGATTTGGGCAAGGCTTCGCAGCCGGGTGGCGAGCTTTACGGTATTGAGGTGACCAACGACGGTTTGGTGATTTTTCCCGGCGGTGTACTGTTAGTGGATAAAAACGGCGTTATCGTCGGCAGCGTCGGCGTGAGCGGCGGCTCGGTCGATGAAGACGAAAGTGTCGCGAAAGCAGGTGCGGCGGTATTGTCGGGCAGGTAAGCCGCAGCTTGAGGCAACCCCCCGCGTTTCTTTTCATTGATTTGCGTTGGGTTGCTGAAATAGGCAGAGGTCTCTGAAAATGCGGGTCTAAACTCCCGTAGTCTTTTCAGACGACCTTTTTACATTTGTTGGCATTTTACCGCTGTGAACATGGCGTTTGGGTATATGGGGTCGTCTGAAACCTGAAATGCTGTCTTTCCCAAGCACAATTCGCTGCAATGGGATATGATTATCCTTTTTCAGACGACCTGTTCTGATATGGGGTCGTCTGAAAAGCCGATTCCGTCGGGTGCGGCGGAGTCCTGAGAAGCCGTTAAGTCATACAAGAAAGCCAAGATGTCCGAAACAGCAGTCCAAGAAACCCAAGAAACGCCAAACAGTGTGCCTACGTCGTCTGAAACACAACCCACCCCGCCCAAGCGCAAGAGACGCTGGTTGCGGGGTCTGTTGCTGGCGTTGGTTGTGTTGGTGTGCGCGCTGGCGGGCTTTATTGGCTGGCTGGTGGGGACGGAATCGGGTTTGCGTTTCGGTTTGTACAAGATTCCGTCGTGGTTTGGCGTGAAGATTGCTTCGGAAACGCTGGAAGGTACGCTGGTTAAGGGTTTCCACGGCGATAAGTGGATGATTGAAACGGATGGGGCGGATGTGAAAATCAGCGCGTTCCGTTTTGATTGGAACCCGTCCGAGCTGTTTCAGCGCAGCCTGCACATTACTGAAATTGTGGCGGGCGATATTGCGGTCGTGCCGAAGCCGACGCCGCCGAAAGAG
The DNA here is from genome assembly GCA_927911515.1 of uncultured Neisseria sp. Taxonomy (GTDB): domain Bacteria; phylum Pseudomonadota; class Gammaproteobacteria; order Burkholderiales; family Neisseriaceae; genus Neisseria. The sequence continues at coordinate 4,081 of CAKMQH010000044.1, read as the reverse complement.
AAAAAGCCGTCCAAAGGGCTGCCTGAGAGCATTGATTTTCCTGTGTTGGTGTTTATCGACCGTTTTGAGACGGGCAGGCTCAGCGTGGGCAAAAATTTTGACAAGCAGACGGTCTATCTCGACCATCTGAATGCGGCATACCATTACGATCAGAAAGAACACCGCTTGGATTTGAAAGCCCTCGATACGCCGTGGAGCAATTCGACGGGTTCGGCGGTGGTCGGGCTAGAGAAGCCTTTTGCGCTCAATACGACGATTCAGACGAAGGGTGAGCTGGAAGGCGAGACGATAGAGGGTAAGGCGCGTCTGTGGGGCAGCTTGCAGGACGTGCAGACTGAAATCCTGCTGGACGGCGACAATGTGCATTTGTCGGCGAAATCGACGGTGCATCCGTTTGCCGCTTCGCTGGACAAGATGATTGGCGAGGTGCTGATCAAGGGTTTCAACATCAATCCGACTGCTTTCCTGCCGTCGCTGCCCAAGGCAAACCTGACGTTTGACGCGACCGTCGTGCCTTCGTTTACGCACGGTATCGCGCTGGACGGCTCGCTCGACTTGGAAAACAAGGCGGCGGGTTTTGCCGATGACAAAGCCATTCCGGTACGCAATATTTTGGCGGACTTCACGATTAACGACAACGGCGTGGTAACTGTTCAAGAGTCTGAAATCGGGCTGTTGGAGGAAGGTTCGTTCAATGTCGCCGGTACGGTCGATACGGTGAAAAATGCGCTTGCGCTCAAGATTAATGTGAACAACCTAGTTTCAGACGACCTTGTCCGCACCAATGTTGCCGGTCAGTGGAACGGATTTATCAGCGTCAAAGGCGAAACCGCCTCGCCCGCTGTCGATTGGAATCTTGAAAGCGGCAACGCGCAACTCTCCGGCCTGCTGTCCTTCGTTACCGACAGACAACTCGGTCAACGCACCCTCAAACTCGACCGCGTCCGCGTCGCACCGCAAAACGGCGGCGAACTGACGGCGCAAGGTTCGCTCGAGCTTTTCAAAGACCGCCTGCTCAAGCTCGACGTTTCCAGCAAAGCGTTCAATCCGTCCCGCTTAGACTCAAAACTGCCCGCCGGCAGCGTCAACGGCACCATCAATCTTTCAGGCGAACTGGCGAAAGAAAAATTCGCCGGCAAAATGCAGTTTGCGCCGAGTACGTTAAACAACGTCCCCCTCAGCGGTAAAGCCGATGTCGTTTACGAATCCGGACATCTCCCGCGCGCGCTGACTGACCTGCGTTTGGGCAACAATATCGTCAAAACCAACGGCAGCTTCGGTAAAAAAGGCGACCGCCTCAATATCGACATCACCGCTCCCGACCTTTCCCGTTTCGGTTTCGGACTGGGCGGGCTGCTCAACACGCGCGGCTATATTTCAGGCGACTTCAAAGGCGGGCTGAAAACCTACGAAGCCGACCTCTCCGGCGAAGCGCGCGCGCTGCGTGTCGGCGATGCCGTCAACATCCGAATGCTTGACTTCAAACTCAAAGGCACGCCCGACATCAACCGTCCGCTTGCCGCCGACATCAAAGGCAGCCACATCGCCCTTTCCGGCGGTGCGACCGTCATCGATGCGGTCAACCTGTCCCTCAGCGGCACGGGCGCGCAACACCGCATACACGGCACCAGCAGCATGGCATTGGACGGCAAACCCTACAAATTCGAAGTCAACGCGGCGGGCGGTCTGAACAAAGACTTCAATCAGTGGAAAGGCAGCGTGGACACGCTCGACATCGGCGGCGCGTTCAACCTCAAACTGCAAAACCGCATGAACCTCGAAGCAGGCGCGGAGCGTGTTTCCATGAGCGCGGCGCGCTGGAGCGCGATGGGTGGCAGCCTCAACCTGCAAAACTTCGTTTGGGACAAAAAAGCCGGCATCACCAGCAAAGGCAGCGCGCAAAGCCTGCACATCACCGAGCTGCAAAACTTCGTCAAAATCCCCGTCGAACACAACTTGGTACTCGGCGGCGATTGGGATTTGGCGTACAGTCAAAATGCCCGCGGCTACCTCAACATCAACCGCCAAAGCGGCGACATCATCCTGCCGAACAAAGACCCGAAAAAACAGATGCCTTTGGGCTTAAGCGCGCTCTCCCTGCGCACCCGTTTCCAAAACGGCCGCATCGACAGCACGCTTGACGGCAGCACCCGTTTCGGCAGCGTCAACGCCAATCTGGGCATCAGCCAGCAGTTCGGCAACAAAATCGCCAACGCGCCCATAAGCGGCAAAATCAACCTCAACGTCCCCGACTTGGGTGCAATCAAAACCTTCCTGCCCGCCACCGCGCAAGGCATTACAGGTCGTCTGAACGCAGCCGCCACCATAGGCGGGCGCGTCGGTTCGCCCACCATCGCCGCCACCTTGAACGGCACCAGCAACTACGGCACAGCCGAAGGTACGGTCAACATCGGACAAGGCGCCAGCATGGACACCGCGCCTTTGAGCGGCAAACTCAACCTCAACGTCGCCGACCTCGAAGTCTTCCGCAACTTCCTGCCCGTCGGACAAACCGTCAAAGGTCGTCTGAATGCCGCCGTCAGCCTTGGCGGACGCGTCGGCGAACCTCAGCTTTCCGGTACGCTCAACGGCGAAAACCTCTACTACCGCAACCAAACCCAAGGCCTCATCCTCGACAACGGCGTTTTACGTTCCCATTTGCAGGGACAACGCTGGGTCATCGACAGCCTCAAGTTCCACAAAGGCGGTACGCTCGAGCTGAAAGGCTCCGTCAACCTTGCCAACGCCGACCCTGACGTTGACGTGGATGTCGTTTTCGACAAATACGATACCCTTTCCCGTCCGAACCGCCGCCTGCGCCTCTCCGGCAGCGCGAAAGTGCAATACAACCAGCAAAAAGGCGTGTTTCTCAACGGTACGTTAAACAGCGACTACGGTATGTTCGGTTCGCAAAAATCCTCTATGCCCTCGTTGGACGACGATGTCGTCGTCTTAGGCGAAGAGCCAAAACAAACCGCCGCCGTGACGCCTATCAACCTCAACCTCACGCTCAACCTCAACGACAATATCCGTTTTGTCGGTTACGGCGCAGACATTACCATAGGCGGCAGGCTGAATATCATTGCCCGACCGGGGGAAACCATCCAAGGCGTCGGCACGGTGAAAGTCGTCAAAGGCCGCTACAAAGCCTACGGTCAAGACCTCGACATCACCAAAGGTACGGTTTCTTTCGTCGGTCCGTTGAACAATCCTAACCTGAATATCCGCGCCGAACGCCGTCTTTCTCCCGTCGGGGCAGGCGTCGAAGTTCTCGGCAGCCTAAACAATCCGCGCGTGACCCTTGTTGCCAAAGAAGCAATGAGCGAAAAAGACAAACTCTCTTGGCTCATCCTCAACCGCGCCAGCAGCGGCAGCGACGGCGACAATGCCGCACTTTCCGCAGCAGCAGGCGCGCTGCTTGCCGGACAAGTCAACGACAGGCTCGGACTGGTGGACGATTTGGGCATTACCAGCCAACGCAGCCGCAACGCCCAAACCGGCGAACTCAACCCTGCCGAACAAGTATTGACCGTCGGCAAACAGTTCACCAACAACCTTTACGCCGGCTACGAATACGGTATTTCCAGTGCCGAACAGTCCGTCAAACTCGTGTACCAGCTCACGCGCGCCATCCAAGTCATCGCCCGCGTCGGCAGCCGTTCTTCCGGCGGCGAGTTGAAATACACCATCCGCTTCGACAGGCTCTTCCGCTCGGATTACGAAGACGACCGCAAAATCGAAGAAGCGGAAAAACAAAAAGCCGCGCAAATACAATAACGCCGACTGGAAAGAAAAGGTCGTCTGAAAACCACACTTTAGGGTTTGAACTGCACCCCAAAAGTTGGACATCCCCTCCAACTCACAAGGTGCAGTTTTTTTTATGAGCAAATATACATTACACTTCAAATACCAAGCCGTACTCCACTACCTGCACATACGCTCCAACAGCGTACCGCAGACCACTACGGCATTTCCCGAACCCACCTGCGACGATGGTACGCGCCTATCAGGAAGGCGGTATCGGCGCACTCGAACATCCACAATCCAAACCATGACCGACCACCGTAAAATCCCTTCATCG
>CAKMQH010000043.1 GCA_927911515.1 uncultured Neisseria sp. | reverse complement strand
AAAAGGTCTCTGAAAATTTTCAGACGACCTTTTTTTAATTTGCCCAATGTATCAACAGACAGGCGGGACACAAAACATCATCTTGATGGTTCAAACCAAACGATTTGTTCTTTATCGATATGTATCGGCACGGTATCGCCGACAGGTAAGTGTCCGGCGGGTAACAGGGTGGTCAGTTCGCCGTATTCGGGATGGGCGAAAGTCAGGCGCAGGCTGTCGGGCAGGGGGGTGAGGGACAGGATGCGGCAGGGTGTGCCTTGCGGGTCGGGGCGGATGGCGTGCGTAGGGATGTGGCGCGTCTCGTCGGTGTTGGGCAGCCCGAGCAGGCGGGCGGCTTGGGCGTTGGCGGGGCGGCGGAAGAGTTCGGCGGGCGTACCGTATTGGAGGATGCGCCCTTCGTGCATGAGGGCGATATGGTCTGCCAGCGCGGCGGCTTCTTCGGGCGAATGGGTCACGAGGACGGCGGGGATGTTTTGACGGCGGATGCTCTCGTCGGTCAGGCGGTAGAGGGTGTGGCGCAGGTGGGTGTCGAGGCTGGAGAAGGCTTCGTCCAAGAGGAGCAGGGACGGTTTGATAATCAGGGCGCGGGCGAGGGCGAGGCGTTGCTGTTCGCCGCCGGAGAGGCTGCCGGGTTTGCGGCGGGCTTCGTTTTCCAAACCGATGTCGCGCAGCGCCTGCATGGTTTGTGCTTCGATTTCGGCTTTGGGCAGGCGGCGCATTTTGAGTCCGAAACCGACGTTTTCTTGGGCGGTCAGGTGCGGGAACAGGGCGTAGTCTTGGAACATCAGCGAGACGTTGCGTTTTTCGGGCGGGACGGCGGTGATGTTCTGCCCGTCCAGCCAGACTTCGCCGCTGTCGGGTTTGACGATGCCTGCGATGATTTTGAGCAGGGTGGATTTGCCGCAGCCGGAGCGTCCGAGGACGGCGAGGGTTTCGCCTGCGGACACGGTCAGGCTGATGCGGTCGGCGACGGTTTTGCTGTCGAAGCGTTTGCAGATGTCGGTAAGTCGGAGCATGGGTTTCAGACGACCTTTTGGGGAATCGGGGAAGGAAAACGGCGGGGCTTTGTTTATTGGTTTCGTTCAGCGGCAAAGGCTTTCCAGCCAAAGGCTTAGCGGATGCTGCCTGTCGAGCGCGCCGTAGCGTTTGAGGGCTTCGAGGGTAACGAGCTGGGCATCGTGCATCATGGTTTGGGACAACATGGTTTCGATGATTTGCGAAACGTTCATCAATTCAAACCCTGCGACTTCGCCGTCTTGGTTTTCGGGGCGGACGGATTCGGGCAGGACGATGTCGAAAATGTGCAGGATTTCGTTGTGGATGCCGCGCGATACGGGACGCAGGCTGTGGATTAGGGCGGCGGCTCGGAGATTGTCGAGGGCGGGCGGCGTCAGTCCGGCTTCTTCTTCGCTTTCGCGGCAGACGGCTTCAAACGGGGTTTCGCCACTGGCAATGCCGCCGCCGACGAGGTTGTCGAGTTTGTCGGGATCGACGGCTTTGTGCGGGCTGCGGCGGCTATCCAAAAATGCCAGCCGCCGTCGGTTTGCACCAGCCCGTTGAGGTGGACGGCTTGGCTCATGAGTCCGAACGGGCGGAAGGCGGCGCGTTCCAACGCAAAAAGCACCTTGCCCGCGTCGCCGCACACGTCAAACTTTTCGTCGCGCCAGCCGTGCAGCAGTCCGAGGCTTTTCCATTCGTTCGCCAAGTGCTGCAAACTGTCGCCCATCGCCAGCCAGTTGTCCGTTTGCAGGTAGAGGTCGTCTGAAATTTCAGAAAGCCCTTCCTGCCAGTCTTGTTTGATCCGTTCGCGCCAAAACGGATTCAGACGACCTAAAGCCAGCCCGTTCAGATAGAGCGTGTTCCAGTCGTCTGCCGCGCCGTAACTTGCCCGCGCCCAATCGTAGAGCGCGTCGTGGGTGCGGCGGTCGAGCGTTTCGGAAAAACAAGGGCGCGAAGACATGGCTGTTCCTCAATCCAATCAATACATAAACATAAGCGGATTGTATCCGCTCCGCCTCAATTTGCAACCAACTCTATCCACAAGCAGGCGGCGCACGCTGCAAAGCCAAACCGCCCGAAAACCGCTATAATCGTCCCATTCTGTCGGAGGTCCAACACCATGAGCGAATTGAGCGAAATTCTCGCCTATAACCAAAATTTTGTCGAATCGGGCGAATACGAAAAATATTTCACTGACAAATATCCCGGCCGCGAACTCGCCATCCTGTCCTGCATGGACGCGCGCATCATCGAGCTGCTGCCCAACGCGCTCGGACTGAAAAACGGCGACGCCAAGCTCATTAAAAACGCCGGCGCAGTCGTTACCCATCCTTGGGGGTCGGTCATGCGCAGCCTTTTGGTCGCCGTGTTCGAACTCAAAGTCAAAGAAATCATGGTCATCGCCCACCACGACTGCGGCATGAAGGGGCTGAACGCCGCCGGTTTCCTTGAAAAAGTACACGAAAGCGACATTCCCGACGACCGCATCGAAACCCTGCGCAACGCCGGCATCGACCTCGACAACTGGCTGACCGGTTTCGACAATGTAGAAGACAGCGTCCGCCACACCGTCAAAGTCATCCGCAACCACCCACTCATGCCCACCGACATCGCCGTCCACGGACTCGTCATCCATCCGACCACTGGCAAACTCACCCTGGTCGTTGACGGCAGCCCCGAAGCAGAAAGCCTTTCAGACGACCCCGCCAACCCATAAACCCGACAGGTCGTCTGAAACCCAAACAGAGCGCATACCCCACACCCAAGGACACCCATGAAAAACATCGGACTCTTCGGCGGCACCTTCGACCCCATCCACAACGGCCACCTCCACATCGCCCGCGCCTTCGCCGACGAAATCGGACTCGACACCGTCATCTTCCTGCCCGCAGGCGACCCCTACCACAAAGATCCGTCCCGCGCCTCCGCCCAAGACCGCCTCATCATGACCGAACTCGCCATTGCCGACGACCCCCGCTTCGCCGCCAGCGACTGCGACATCGTCCGCGACGGCGCGACCTACACCTTCGACACCGTCCAAATCTTCCGCCAGCAATTCCCCGCCGCCCAACTTTGGTGGCTCATGGGCAGCGACAGCCTCATGAAACTGCACACTTGGAAAAAATGGCAGACCCTCGTGCGCCAAACCCACATCGCCGTCGCCATGCGCCAAGGCGACAACCTCAACCAAACCCCGCGCGAACTCCACGCCTGGCTGGGCGAAGCCCTCCAAAACGGCAGCGTCCGCATCCTCAACGCCCCCCTGCACAACACCTCCTCCACCCAAATCCGCCAAACCCTCCAAAGCGGCAGACTTTCAGACGACCTCCCGCCCCAAGTCGCCCGCCATATCCGCGAACACAAACTGTACCAAAGCGGAAAATAGCGTAAATTCATACAGATAAGTTATAATACCGTCCAAACCCCATTTCATTCCCACCATTAGGAAAACAATGAACGAACAAGAACTGCAAGACCTGCAAAAAATGGTCGAAACCGCCGTCGAAGCCCTCGAAGACATCAAAGCCAAAGACATCTCCGTCCTCGAAACCCAAGAAAAAACCTCACTGTTCGCCCGCATGATCATCGCCAGCGGCGACAGCACCCGCCAAGTCAAAGCCCTCGCCAACAACGTCGCCGTCAGCCTCAAAGAAGCCGGCTTCGAAATCCTCAGCACCGAAGGCGACAGCGGCGAATGGACGCTCGTTGACGCAGGCGACCTCGTCGTCCACGTCATGCTGCCCGCCGTCCGCGACTTTTACGACATCGACACCCTCTGGGGCGGCGAAAAACCCAGCTTCCACGCCGGCGCGCAAAAACCCTGGCACGCCGCCGACTAAGCAGCCATCCCAAGCCGTCTGTGCATACAGACGGCTTTATTGCGCACGCCCGAATCCTATAGTGGATTAACTTTAAACCAGTACGGCGTTGCCTCGTCTTGCCGTACTATCTGTACTGTCTGCGGCTTCGTCGCCTTGTCCTGATTAAAGTTAATCCACTATATCTTTGCCCAAACCGAAGTTTTCAGACGACCCCTTGACCGAATAATAAAAATATCGGCTTCAAGAATCCCGTTTCAACATCATCATTCAAACCAAAAGGTCTCTGAAACCTTTCAGACGACCCCATCCGACCAAGGAAACCCATGAACATCACCGTCCTCGCCGTCGGCACCAAAATGCCCCGCTGGGTGGACGAAGCCGTCGGCGAATACGCCAAACGCTTCGGACGCGACGTCGCCTACACCCTCAAAGAAATCAAACCCGAAAAACGCGGCGCAGGCGTCAACGCCGCACAAGGCATGGCGGCGGAAGAAAAACGCATCCTCGAAGCCATCCCGCAAGGCGCGTTCCTCATCGTCCTCGACGAACGCGGCAAAGCCCCGACCTCCGTCGAGCTGGCGGAACACCTCAAAAGCTGGCAGCAAAACGGCGAACACGTCTGCTTCGTCATCGGCGGTGCCGACGGCATGACCGACCGCCTCAAACAACAAGCCCGCATGATGATGCGCCTCTCCAGCCTCACCCTCCCGCACGGCATGGTGCGCGTCCTTCTGACCGAACAGCTCTACCGCGCCATCTCCATCCTCCACAACCATCCCTACCACCGCGAATAGCAAAAGCCGTACCCGCAGGCAGGTTCGCGCGCGCAAACCACTTGAATCGGGCGCAGGCAGGTATGTTGCAAAGTCAATACATTAAGAAATAGTAAACTAAGAAATATTTAGATATTGTTTGAATGCCTGTCATAAAGACGATAAGATACCGACCTCATTTAATAAGGGATTGATTCAGAAACCGTTCGGGCTTGCCGTAGGCAACCACGCCGTATGGTTTCGAAGTGAGCCACGAGAAAACATCAATCCCATTTTTATTTCACACAACAATAAACATCAAATATTCGGTTTATGTTTCGAAAGGGGGCAGAATGAAGGAAATTCAGCGGGGATTTTCTTTGTCTCAATTGGTTTTCACCATCATGATGGTAGGGATTTTAGCGGCGATCGCCTATCCGTCTTACCAAAAATACGTCGCAGATACCAAGTTGCAGGAAGTACGGGCCGCCATGCTGGAAAACGCCCAATTTTTGGAGCGTTTTTATCAAAAAAACGGAAGTTTCAAACAAAGTTCCACCCAATGGCCGGATTTGCCGATTAAGGAAATCGGCGATTTTTGCATCAAAGTACAAGGCGACGCCAAAGGTACGCCGGACGGGCGGTTTACCCTGAAGGCAGTAGCGCGGTCGGATCAAAATCCCAAGGTATTGAAAATCAACGAAAGTTTTATCACGGTATCGTGTGAAACGACCGAAAGCACCTGCGAAGACAAGGCACAGCATTTCGCCAATACGGACAAATCATGCAAGATATTTGAGTCTTGAGGTATATCGATAGCAAAAGGTCTCTGAAACCTAAATTGGTTTTCAGACGACCTTTTTTATTTGACGGGCAATTATGCGCCGAACACTTTCAAACGGTTTTCCACAGGTTCGAAGGCTTTTTCGCCGGCAGGCGCTTCGATGCCGCCGATGACCATTTGCGCGCGCAGAAGCCAGCTTTCGGGCAGGTTCCATTCTTTGGCGATGGCGGCGTCGGGCAGCGGGTTATAGTGTTGCAGGTTCGCGCCCACGCCGGCGGCGGCAAGTGTTGTCCAGACGGCGTATTGCGTCATCGCATTCGCATGGTCCGCCCAAACGGGGAAGTTGGCGGCATAAGAAGGGAACTGCTCTTGCAGGACTTTGACGACGTTTTGGTCTTCGAAGACAAAATGGTCGCCGCGCCTGCTTTGAACAGGTTTAATTTTTGCGCGGTCGGCTCGAACTGTTCGGCAGGCACGATGGCGCGCAATGCGTCTTCAACGAATTGCCACACTTTGCCGTGTTCTTCGCCGAAGAGGACGACGACGCGGGTGGATTGCGAGTTGAAGGAAGAAGGCGTGTGCAAAACGGCGTGTTTGACGATTTCGCTGATTTCTTCGTTGCTGACAGGCAGGTTTTTATTCAGCGCGTAAATGGAACGGCGGGTTTCGGCCGCTTGTTGCAAGGTTTGATGAGTCATTTTGTTTTTCCTTTGATTGATGTTTAATCGGTTGGCGGGTTTAGAAATCTATTCGTAAAACCCGCTTTGCTTGTTTTCAGACGACCTTTGGGTCTATCAGGATTTGTCTTTGCCGAACATATTGTCCAATGCCAATGAGCCGCCGCCGGCTGCTGCGAGATAGAGGAACACGAAGCAGAACAAGACTGCCGATTCGCCGCCGTTGGCAAGCGGGAACAGCGCCGAACCTTTGGCAGCGTGTGCCATAAAGTAGGCAGCCGCCATCTGACCGGACAGGATGAAGGCGGTAGGACGGGTAAACATTCCGAGAATCAGCATGATGCCGCCGACGATTTCCAAAATACCCGCCACCAGCATCAAACCTTCGGGCGAGCCGCTGCCCATGGCAGTCGGGAAGCCGAAGAATTTTGCCGTACCGTGCAAGAGGAAGAGGTAGGCGGTTACGATACGCAAAACGGACAATAAAATAGGTTGGATACGGGCGCAGGTTGCAGACATGGGATACTCCTAATCAAAATGTAAGAACGGAATGAAAACTAATCTTATCTGGGCAGTATAGATAATTACTGTCGGTAGATATATACTGCTTTTATTGACACAACGTTTCCCCAAAAGAAAACATGGATACCCTGTTCAGCCTCAAAGTTTTCCGCCAAGTCGTCCAAAGCGGCAGCTTCACCCGCGCCGCCGAGCAGCTCGATATTTCCACTGCAATGGCGAGCAAACACGTCAGCCATCTGGAAAATTCGATTAAAGCCAAGCTGCTGCACCGCAACAGCCGCAACCTCCACCTGACCGAAGCGGGCGAAGAATACTACCGCCAATGCAGCTACGCGCTCGATACGCTCGACACCGCCGCGCAAAAGGCGGCAGGCGGGGCGGACACGCCGCAGGGCATGTTGCGCGTAACCATGCCGCTTTGGTTTGCGGGCAATTTAATCGGCAACTGGCTGGCGGAATACCGCGAACGCTATCCCGAAGTAACGCTCGATTTGGTACTCGACAACCGCCACGTCGATTTGATTGCCGAAGGCTTCGACCTCGCCTTGCGCGTGGCAAAAACCCTGTCGCCGTCGCTTATCGTCAAGCCGCTGGCGCAAATCCAATTCGTCCTGCTCGCCTCGCCCGACTATCTGGCGAAACACGGCACGCCGCAAACGCCCGAAGAGGTCATGCGCCATCCCGCCATCCTGCCGTCCTACACCGACCAGCGCAATTTGGAAATCACACATCAAAAAACAGGCGAAAAAAGCATTCTGACGCTCAATCCGGTGATTCTAAGCGACAATACGCTGATGATCCGCGAATTGATCAGGGCGGGTGCGGGCATCGCCTATCAACCGCTGTGGTCGGTCAGACAGGATTTGGCGGAAGGCAGACTGATCCGCCTGCTGCCGGACTATCGGGTACGAACCGATCAATTAAACGCAGTTTATGTGGACAGGGCGTTTTTGAGCGCGAAGGTGCGCAGTTTTATTGATTTTCTGAACGAGAAGATTTCGGCGGATGGGGAATGAGGATTGGGGATGAAGGTTGGCGAAAGGTCGTCTGAAAACGGAAAACGGTTTCAGACGACCTTTGGTTTATACGGCGGTTTATTTGACCTGCTGCATATATTTTTTCAGACGACCCTTGCTCTGCATGGCGCGGTTTTCCAGTTCGTCCACGACAGCTTGCGCTTTGGCTTTGTTTACCGGTTTGCCGACCTGGATCACGCCGCTCATGTTCATCATGCGGTGCGGCGGGCAGGTATAGACGTACACGCCTTCTTTGTCGAGTTTGAGGGTGAAGTCTTTGCCGTCTTCGGACAGGAAGTCGGCAACGCCGTCGGGCAGGGCTTTGCTTTGCACCCAGTGGCCTTTGTTGGCGGCTTTGAAGGTTACGGTGTCACCGACTTTGGCGTTGACGTAGCCGGGTTCGAACACCATGCTGCCGTCTTTGCCGTTGTCGAGCATTTTGATTTCGTGGTTGGCGGCGTATGCGCTAAGGGAAGCGGTCAGCATGAGGAGGAAGAGGGATTTTTCATGGGGGAGTCCTTTCTAAGGATAAAAAATATGGGACGGGCTGATGAGTCGAAGAGGTAAGCCTTGGGCTTACCGCCCTCTCCCTAACCCTCTGCCGCGGGAGAGGGGATAAGTTGCAGGGAGAACGCAGGCCGGATGCTCAAATCCGACATTTCAGGAGCGGTCAAGTTACGCACTCTGCCGCATCGGGCGAATAACGGGCAGGCCTTTGCTGTCGTATAAAAGTTCGATGTCCACTTTGTACAGCCTGCCTATCATGTCCGCCTGCAACACGTCCTGCGGCGCGCCCTGCGCCTGTACTTTGCCTTCTCCGAGCAGAATAACGCCGTCTGAAAACTGTGCGGCGAGGCTCAAATCGTGCAACACCATCAGCGTAACCAGATTGTGTTCGTGCGTGTATTGCGCCACGCGCTCCAAGAGGTTCAATTGGTGGTGCATATCCAGCGCGCTGACCGGTTCGTCCAGCATCAGGATTTCGGGACGGCGCAGCATGACTTGGGCAAACATGACGAGCTGCCGCTGTCCGCCGGAAAGCCGCATGACGTCGCGGTGCGCCAGATGGCCGATGCCCAGCTCCGCCATGATACTTGCGGCTTCGTGCAGCAGTTCGTCGCCGACGTGCATGTGCAGCGCGTCCATGCGGCCGAGCAACACGACTTCCAGCGCGGTCAGCGAGGCTTCGGCGGCGGTGTCCTGCGGCATATAGCCTATGCGTTTGCGCCAGCTTTGCAGGTGGATTTTGCTCAACGCTTCGTCGCCGTAGCGGATGGTGCCTTTGTGCGCCACTTCGCCGAAAATCGTTTTCATCAGCGAGGATTTGCCCGTACCGTTCGGGCCGAGCACGGAATAGACTTTGCCTTGTTCCAGCGTCAAATCGATACTGTCGGCGACCACATAATCGCCGCGTCGGATGTGTACGTTTTCCAGTCGGAGCATTTTGGACGACCTTTAAGCAAAGAGGGCGGCAAACCAGTTTTTAATACGTTGCCATAGTGACGGTTCGGCGACGGTTTCGGCTGATGCCGCAACAGTGTCGGCAGCCGCTTTTTTGTTGCAGTCTTCCAAACCGTCGCAACCCAAACGGATAAAGAAAGTACCCTGCGGCTCGACCGGCAGGTATTTACGGTGGAATTCACGGTAGGTCTCTTCCGGATTCACATCGGCAAAGGCTTCGGGATACAACGCTTTGGCGATAAATTGGGCGGATGCCAAATCGGAAAGCGAACGCGAAGCAGTATGGTAAATGCCGAACACACGGCCGTTTCGGACAGCGGGAATTTCCGCCCAACCGGCACGCCGGATGAAACCCTGTAAGCGTTTTTGCGCTTCGGCGGCTTCGATGCCGATGCCCATCGCCATTGCCACCGGCTGCTTCAGTCCGGCTTCGGTGCCGGAAATAATCACAACGTCGGGCTTGGCGGCAAGAAACTGCTCGGGATTAATCGCCCCCCAGTCTTTGATGAAGGCTGCGGCAATATTGTCGCCGCCCACTGTATCGGCAATCGCACCCCACATATTTTTGCCGAAAGTAAAGCTATGTTCGGCAGGACCCTTGTCTCCGAACTCGATATAGATTTTCGGCTTGGGCTTGCCCGCTTCGGCCACGCGTTTTTGAATGTCGGCCATGCCTTGGGCGTATTCGCCGGCAATCTGCCCTGCACGCTCCGGCGTACCGGCGATTTCGCCGAAAAGTTTGGCACTGGCGGTATGGCGTTCGACCGTTTGCGCATTGAAATCGACCACAACCACCGGAATGCCAGCTTTTTCGAAACGCGGCATTTCTTCTTTCAACGCGTCATACTGCCAATCCGCCAACACCACCACATCGGGTTTCATTGCCAAGGTTTTCTCAAACGAAAATGTACCGGCGTTCACATTGCCGATGTCGCCGATGTTTTGCAGCGAAGGGATTTTGGCGCGGTAGAGCGACCAACTGCCGGAGTTGAATTTCTCCCAAAATTCGCGCGAAATACCGACCACATTGTCAAATTTATCGACACCGGATACGGCAATATAATCAGGATAATAAAAGCCCAGCACCACACGTTTGGCAGGCACATCGACCCGCACTTCGCGCCCGCGTACGTCGGTGAGCGTTTTTACTTCGGCACAAACACCCTGCACGGCAAGACTGAACAAGGCGGCGGTTAAAATACGGCAAATAGGTTTCATTGGTTCTCTCTGTAAAATAAAAAAACAGTTTCAGACGACCCCGTCGCAACAAAAGACCGTCCGAAAAAACTTACCGCTTGGACAATACAATCCAAAAGAAAAACGGTACGCCGACAAACGCGGTAACAATCCCCACCGGAAACAGCGCACCCGGGATAATCACCTTGGACAACACGCTGGCCACCGATAAAAACGCCGCCCCTGTCAGCATCGCGCCGGGCAGGAAGAAACGTTGGTCTTCGCCCAAAAGAATCCGCGCCACATGCGGCGCGACCAGTCCGATAAAGCCGATTACGCCGACGAAACTGATTGCCGTCGCCGTCATCACCGCCACCAACACCAGCGTTTTCAGGCGCAAAAGTTGCAGATTGATACCCAGTCCGACGGCGCGTTCTTCGCCCAAGCGCAGCGCGGTCAGCTTCCACACATCGCGTGAAAGCAGCAGCACGCACACCGCCGTAACCGCCGCCGTAACGATGACCGTTTCCCAAGTTGCTTTGTTCAAACTGCCAAACAGCCAGAACAGAATCTGCTGCGAAATCTCAGGCGCGGCGATAAACTGAATCAGCGACAGAATCGACTGAAACAGAAACAAAAGCGCAATCCCAACCAGCACCAGCATCGCCGAATTGAAGCGGCGCGCCGAGGCAAACAAAAACAAGATGCCCGAAGCCAGCATGGTCATCACAAACGCACCAATGGGAACGGCAACCGTTTCAGGCAGCCCGAAGCCGCCGAACGCAATCACCACCGACGCGCCCAAACCCGCCGCCGCCGCCAAACCCAGCGTATAAGGGCTGGCCATCGGATTATTCAACAACGTCTGAATCTCCGCTCCGCCGACACCCAAAGCCGCACCGACCACCAGCGCCATCACCGCAATCGGCAGGCGCAAATCCATCACAATCAGGCGGTTCATTTCATCGACTTCGGGTTTGCCCAGCAAAACATTGACCACTTCGCCGACAGGCAGCGTGTCCGTCATCGCCGGGCCGGTGGCGATGTCGAATAGAAAACTGACCGATGCGATGATTAAAAACATCAAAACAATCAACCAACGCTTGCCTTCCAACTTGCGCTGGTTTTTCACAATCTCGGCGACAACCGAATCATTCATTTTTCAAACCTTTGAAATTAAGGAACAATGCCGGACATCCATGCCCGACAATCTCTTTTGTCTGTATCCGTTTTGAAGGGTGGTTTTTTTGAAAATCGGGATAACGGCGTTCTAAACGGCTTTACCCTCTCCCTAGCCCTCTCCCATGGGGAGAGGGAATCGGATAACTGAAATTCAACTATTGTTGCGATTCCCTGCAATTTGTTCTCTTTCCCACGGAGAGAGGGAATCGGATGACTGAAATCCAACCATTGTTGTAATTCCCTGCAATTTGTTCCCTCTCCCCGTGGGAGAGGGCTAGGGAGAGGGCAAAAACAGTCAAACCCACCTGAAGTTCCCTGTTCGGCACGATAGGAAGTCGTAGCGTGGGCTTGCCCACGAAACAGGGATCCCCATACCGCTTGCCATCATTTCTGCAAACATTACCCGTGGGCAAAGCCCACGTTACGGTTCTGTACAAAATCCACGCTACTTTCAGACGACCTTCCGCATAAAAAGGTCGTCTGAAACCCATAAGTCCGCCTTACTGACCTTTCGGATACAGGTAGAACGTACCGTTTGGTACAACAGGCAGGTTTTGGCGGTAGAAGTCGGTATAAGTCTTTTCAGGATTGAAGTCTTTGAACAACTGCGGATAAATCGCTTTGGCCATAAATTGAATCGATGCGCCGTCGGAGAGCGTGCGCGAGTTGGCGTGGTAGGCGGCGTAGAGGCGGTTGTTTTTAATCGCAGGCAGGTTCGCCCAGCCGGCGCGTTTGGCAAAACCGGCCAAGCGTTTTTCCGCTTCGGTTTTCGGAATGCCCCAGCCCATCACCATGGCGGTCGGGCTTTTCTTCAATTCGGTTTCGCGGCCGGTAATCACGATGACGTCGGGTTTGGCGGCGAGGACTTTTTCGGGATTGATCGGGCCGTAGAACTCGACCGAAGAAGCGGCGATATTGTTGCCGCCGACCAGCGTCGCCATCGAACCCCACATGCTCTTGCCGAAGGTTACGCTGTGTTCCGCAGGGCCTTTGTTGCCGAACTCGACATACACTTTAGGCTTGGGTAGGTTGGCTTTTTTCACGCGCGCCTGGATAGTGTCGGCGATGCGTTTGTAGTCCGCCGCCAGCTTGTCGGCCTTTTGCTGTTGGCCGGTCAGCGTGCCGATGAGTTTGGTCGATTGGATGTGTTTGGCGACCGTTTGCGCGTTGTAGTCCAGAACCACAATCGGAATGCCCGCTTTGTTGATGCGGTCGAGGTCGGAACCCAGAGCCTTGTACTGCCAGTCCGCCAAAATCAGCAAATCGGGTTTCAATGCCAATACTTTTTCAACGGAGAACGTGCCGACTTCCACTTCGCCCACATCGGCAAGCTGGTTCAACTTAGGCACGGCTTTGCTGAATGCCGCCCAGCTCGGCGGCGCCCAGTCGGACCAAACCGCTTTGGAGAAGCCGACCACATTATTCAGCGCGTCCTTGCCGCCGATGGCCATGTAGTCTTGATAATAAAAGCCCAAAACCACGCGCTTGGCGGGCAGGTCGACGGTTACTTTGCGGCCGTTGACATCGGTAATCTGAACCGGTTTGGCATAAGCGGCAGCAGTGCCGAATGCCAATGCGGTGGCGAGGGAAAGGGAGGCGAGGCGTAAAAGTTTCATTGAGGTAAAATCCTTGTAATAAATAATGCTATATCTAATTTATATATAAATAAGAATCTTTCTTATTTTTAATGCCAAACTAATGGATTTAAAATAAACAGAAAAGTTCCGTTATTCAGGGAAGTTTTTATTGCAAGCGTGATGGTGTTTATTGTTCAGACGACGCCTGCCGTTTGCCCGATATAGTGGATTAAATTTAAATCAGGACAAGGCGACGAAGCCGCAAACAGTACAGATAGTACGGAAC
>CAKMQH010000042.1 GCA_927911515.1 uncultured Neisseria sp. | reverse complement strand
CGTCTGAAATCTCTTTCAGACGACCTTTGGTCTATCTCGGAATATTTCCCGCTATATCCACCTTCATTTTATGACTGAGCAACCTATCAATCTACCCTTACAACTTTTTTGAATAGTATCCATGTTAGTATTATGTTTTATCTAATTCAAATTGGATTGTGTCATGAGTAAACACATTCTTTTAGGGATAAGTGGCGGTATTGCGGCTTATAAATCATGTGATCTGGTCCGATTGCTAAAAAACAAGGGCATTCTGTGACTGTGGCAATGAGTCGTGCTGCCACTGAGTTTGTTACGCCTCTTACGTTTCAAGCCTTAAGCGGAAACCCTGTTTTGATTGATACGCACAATGGCCACTCAGCCAGCGGAATGAGTCATATTGATTTAACCCGAGAAGCGGATGTTTTTTTAATTGCTCCCGCTACGGCAAATACGGTTGCCAAGATTGCCAACGGCATTGCTGACAATCTACTGACCAATTTAGCAGCGGCACGAAAATGTCCTATGGCGGTTGCTCCTGCTATGAATGTGGAGATGTGGAACAATCCCGCCAATCAAAGAAATATCCAGCAACTGATTTCAGACGACATTATGGTTTTC
The DNA here is from genome assembly GCA_927911515.1 of uncultured Neisseria sp. Classification (GTDB taxonomy): domain Bacteria; phylum Pseudomonadota; class Gammaproteobacteria; order Burkholderiales; family Neisseriaceae; genus Neisseria. The sequence continues at coordinate 20,854 of CAKMQH010000042.1, read as the reverse complement.
CAGCCATCCTATGGCGAACAGGCTTGCGGTGAAATTGGGCTAGGGAGAATGCCTGAAGCTGCTGAACTTGCGGATTTGATTCATGATTTATGGACGCCGAAAATACTTGCTGGCAAAAAAGTCTTAATCACCGCTGGTGCAACCTTGGAAATGATTGATCCGGTACGCGGGATTACCAATATTTCCAGCGGCCAGATGGGTATTGCCCTAGCCCGCGCATGCAGAATGGCCGGCGCACAAGTTACGTTGATTTATGGGCAATTGCAAACTCCCCTACCAACCGGTCTCTATCATATGGAACGGGCAACTAGCGCCCAAGAAATGTACGATGCTGTTCATAAATATATTGCCGATCAAGATATTTTTATCTCCGTAGCCGCTGTGGCTGACTATAAGGTAAAAAACAGCAGCACTCAGAAATTAAAAAAAGAAAATTCAAAAGACACCCCAACCCTTGAATTGGAAACCAACCCGGATATTTTGGCATCTGTGGCAGCCTTACCCAAACCTCCTTTTTGTATTGGATTTGCCGCAGAAAGTGAAAAAGTTCTGGAATATGCTCGAGCAAAACGTTTACGCAAAGGCATTCCAATGCTGATTGCCAACGATGTCTCTCAGGCAATGGGAAAATCTTCCAATCAGATTACTATTATTACGGATCACGAGGAACTATCTTTTCCTGAGAAAGAAAAATCACAAGTAGCAGGAGAAATTGTTCAATCTCTTGCTCGATATTTGGGCGAAACAAACGCGTAAACAACCATGCTCAATCAACGCTCATATAGCTATCTTGTGGGGGACTGTTAGTTTTTGCACAAATAATAAGTAATATAAAAAAACGCCGAAATCTTGGAAAGACGTGGATTTCGGCGTTTTTGTGTTTGGAAAAAAGTTGCATCAGCTTTTTCACAAAACCGCGCGGGAATGCGCGGTTTTTTGTTGAAAGCTGTCGGGTTTTGATAGGTTTTTAAACGGGTTTTAAGAGGTTTTTAAAATCAGTTCACGGAGCGGCCGAACCATTCGACGCGACCGACGATGGCGATGTCGTCGTCTGTATGGCTTAGGTCTATTTCAAAGGGGGCGTAATGTGGGTTGGCTGATGTTACCAATAGCTTACCCGGCATACGTTGTACGCGTTTGACGAAAAGGTCGTTTCCTATGCGTAGGACGTACAGGCCGTCGCGCGGCTCGGTTTCGGCGTGGTTGATTAGGATGTTGTCGCCGTGGTTGAGGATGCCTTCCATTGAATCGCCTTTCACGGCGATTACGGAGAGTTTGTCTGTTTGGCGGGTGACGTAGTTTTCTATCCAGTATCGGCGGAAAGCCATACAGAATAAGGGTTTTTCATCGCTTACGGTTTGTCCATGCCCTGCTGCGGCTTCCACACTGTATCGTGGGATAAAGACAAATTCACGCAAATCGACGGGGTTGCCAAGCGTATCGACTGCGCCTGCGGCGGTATCGGATACGGGAAAGGCTCCGGCATTCTCAGGACGGGCACGGTCAAGGTATGGCACGCCCTTGCCTGTCAGCAACCAGTTGAGGTCGCAGCCTGTAACTTCTTGAATCTTTACGAGGTAATCAGCCGTCGGGACTGCTCCCTCTTTCCAAACTCTATTAAAGCCAGATGCTGACATATCTATCTTGTTATAGATGTCAGACGGCTTTACACCATCAGGCCAAAGGGATTTGAGCCTCTCTAAAAAAGTATCCATAGTATTCACTCATTTAAGCAAAAGATTAAGCAAAAAAGTGTTTCTTTTGCTTAAATAAAATTGCTCAAATAATCAAAATGTTATTAAATTAATCTCTTTTTTGCGTAAAATAATTTAGCAAAAGAGTTGCAAGAAACTATTTTGCTAAATATAATTCACTCACTTACTCAATAACGGCGGGTAACAAACCTACTTAATTAAGGAAATCTAAAGATGAAAAAAAAGCAAGAAACCATGACTGATTGGCATCGTGCTGACATTGTGGCTCGTCTTAAAAAGGCGGGCTGGTCGGTAAGAGCATTATCTATTCAAGCCAATTTGGCACCGAATACATTAGGGAAGGCTTTAGATGCCCCATACCTAAAAGGCGAAAAGATTATAGCTGCTGCAATCGGAGTGCCGGCAGAAGAGATTTGGCCTTCTAGGTTTGAGAAAAGAAACCGTAAGCCTACTTTCCCAAGTCTGTAAATAGATAACGGTTTTGCTAAAGAGTTCCAAAAGGGTAACGCATTTAAGCAAAAATAGAAAGCATAAATATGAAAATATCTGCATCAGATATTGCGAAATTGGGTATCCCAAGTTTGCCAACTGATAGGCAAGGGATTGAATACCATGCCAAGAAAAACAATTGGCAACACTGTTTTGAGCAAATAGGAAGAGGCAGACCCAAAAAGCTGTATGAAATTGCCTCCCTCCCCGCCGAAATCCGAGCCGCCATCATGAAACGGCAGTCGGACGAACTGGCGGAGAAGATGCCGAAAACCCTGCCCCAAGTCAGACAGGAGAAGACGGCGATGTCGCCTCAAGTCTTGGCGGAAGCGGCAAAGCGGCTGAACGAGAAACAACGGTCGGTGGCGGATGCGCGATGCGCGGTGGTGGCGGCGGTGTTGGGTATCAAATATCAATACGGTTGCTCTGCCAAGGTTGCGGTGGCTCAGTTTTTGAGGCTGCTGGCAGAAGGCAAATTGGACGAGGTTACGCTCGCCAACTTGGAAACGGCAAATGACCGCAGTCGGTCGGCAAAGGTCGGTGAGCGTACTTTAGACGGCTGGATATCTGCTTATTTGAAAGCGGAAAACGCGACGGAGCGGTTGGTCTCTTTGGCTCCGAAGGTAACTAAGGCGGTCAAACCGATTGAGAGCTACGGTTGGTTGCCGACATTTATGCAGTTTCACAATATTCCGTCCGCGCCAAAATTGGCACACAGCTACCGCCGATTTGTGCAGTGGGCTGAAGCGGAAAATATGCCGGTCAATGATGTGCCTAACTTGAGTATGGTGCGGCGCGTTTGGGAAAAGCTCCCGCTGATTATGCAGGAGCGCGGCAGGAAAACGGGGGCGGCTTATAAATCGCTGCTGCCTTATGTGAAACGTGATTGGGGGGCTTTAAAGCGAACGATGTTTGGATCGGCGACGGCCACAGCTTTAAGGCGAAGGTGGCGCACCCTGTACACGGCAGACCGTTTAAGCCTGAAGTGACGGTGATTATTGATGGTTGTACGCGGTTTGTGGTCGGTTTTTCGGTCTCTCTTGCTGAAAGTTGTGTGGCGGTATCGGACGCTCTGCGTATCGGGGTCAAGCACTTTGGTTTGCCGATTATCTACTACTCGGATAACGGCGGCGGCCAAACCGGCAAGACGATTGACCATGAAATCACGGGTATTACGTCCCGATTGGGTATCCGCCATGAAACGGGTATCGCGGGCAATCCGCAAGGTCGAGGCATCATCGAGCGATGGTGGAAAGACAATCTGATTGAGATGGCGCGCCAGTATGAGACGTTTGCGGGCACAGGAATGGACAGCAGTACGAAGAACCTGATGTACCGCAAGATGGAAAGTGCGTTTAACGCCTTGGAAAAAGGCAAGGAGTTGACGGTAGAACAGCAAAAATATTTGAAAAAGCTGCCAAGCTGGTCGCAATTTATCGCGGATGTGGTCAAGTGTATCGACGAATACAACAACCGCCCACACGGCGAGCTGCCCCGACATCCTGACGGCGGGCATTACACGCCGAAAGCTTATCGGGAAATGAGGCTGGAACAGGACGGTATCGCGCCGGATATGTTGTCGGCGGAAGAGCTGGCGACAATGTTTATGCCGCAAGAGGTGCGAAAGGTACAGCGCGGTTGGCTGGATTTGTTCAACAACTCTTATTTTTCGGTCGAGCTGGCGGAGTATCACAAAGACGAGGTACGGGTCAGCTACGATTTGGACGATGCGTCGGTGGTCAATGTGTTTGATATGGACGGCAAGTTCATCACGAAGGCACAAGTCAACGGCAATAGCCGCGAGGCTTTCCCGACGGCGCGTATCGACCAACTGGCGGAAAAACGCCGAAAAGGCAAAATCAAGCGGGCGGAAAATGCAATCAAGCTCGCAAATGCGGAAGTCAATCCGGCTTTGGAACAGGCGGCAGCTTGGGACGAGCTGGGACATTTGGGCGGAAACGTCATCGAGGCGGAGTATGCGGTATTGCCGAAAACAGGAACAGACGACGAGATTGTCTTGTTTGAGGCGGATATGTAGTTAAAACATTTTTAAAACACTTTTAATAAGGAAAACATCATGACAAATAAGGTCAACGAAGCACTGCAACAAAAACTGGCTGAATTTAAAGCCAAATCAGGGATGAATCAGACGATGCTTGCACGCGGTATCGGGGTATCTCCGGCATCTATCAGTATGTATTTGAATAATAACTACGCGGAAAAAGGCGGCAAATATGAAACCATCGAGCCGAAAATCGAAGCGTTTTTAGAGGTGCAGGAAAGTAAGGCGCGACGCGAAGAGCTGGTGTTGGGGTTTGTATCGACCAAGACGACCCGCCGAATCTCTGAAGTGATGCGCGACGCACACGAGGCGGGCGACACGGTCGTTATCTACGGTCAAGCGGGTTTGGGCAAGACTCAGGCGGTCAAAAACTACTGCGAAAAGAATCCCGCCGCCATCCTGATTGAGGCTAATCCTAGCTTTACGGCACTTGTGCTGATGCGCAAGCTGGCGGCAGCGGCGAAGGTCTCAACGGTCGGCAGCCTGAATGATTTGTTTGAATCGGTATCGGACAGATTGCGTGATTCGGGTCGTCTGATTGTGGTCGATGAAGCGGAAAACCTGCCATTACGCGCCCTTGAGATTATCCGCCGACTGCATGACGACACGGGCTGCGGTTTGGTTTTAAGCGGTATGCCGCGATTGGTGGCGAATCTGCGCGGTAAGCATGGCGAGTTGGTGCAACTCTATAGCCGCGTATCGATTGCGCTGAATTTGGGCGACTCGATGCCGGATGAAGAATTGGAAGAAATTGCCAGAGCGGCGATGCCGGAAGCGGATGACGCGACGATTGCGGAACTGGTTAAACAAAGCAACGGCAATACGCGACGGATGAGCAAGTTGATGTGCGGTGCGGTACGAACGGCAAACAAAAACGGCATCAAAATGCAATCGGGCATCATCAAAAAATACTCGACATTGATTATCCGATAGGTCGTCTGAAACGGTAAGTCTTTGACAGGGCTATATATTTTTTTACCCTATGATTTTAATAAGTTATTGTTTTAAAAGGAAAACGCAAAATGCAAGTTTTGAAGAAAGTTGATTGGAAGATGTTTGTGGCGCGCTCTTTTTGGCGGTTGGTGCCGGTTGGTTTGACGGTCGGGGTGTGGTGTTTTGTGGGTGGAATGGCGTTGTATGGCTGCACCCAAGAACCCGAACCGGTTGCGAAAGAGCTGACGAAGGTTGAGGCGATGGAAAGACAGGCGGATTTGGAAGTTTTGAAAATTGAACGCGCTTACGAGGCAATGGGCGCAGAGCAAAGAATGGAAGGAGTGGTTTATGAATAAGTTTAGACGGCCTAAACGGGGACTGAACCGAGCCAAAAAAATGGCGTTAAAACGGGCAGTCGAGGAAATCCGCGCCAAATACGGCGAACGGGCGATTACTAAGGGATGGCGCGAGCCGGAAGGGAAGTAAAAATGTTAACCAAGTTAAAACCCTGCCGAGTTTGCAAACAGATGAAGCCTGAAGTGGCATTTGCTTGGACTTGGGATAAAAAACGGGGGGGCGGAAACGGACGCATCGATGCGCGAAATGTTGGGCGGAGCAGATGGAAAAAGAAGCTCGGTTGAATATGGAATGGCATCGCGAAAAGCGCGGGACGGTACTTAAGTTTGGACGACCTGCCGTCGCCCGCTCGGTTTGGGGCGATAGCTGGCCCACCGCTCCTGAGATTATGAATAGCCGTTACTGGACGGCAACGGATACACGCAAAGCGGATGCCGAATGGGCGTTGAAATTTAGGGAGTCTGCGAAATGAGCTTTAAAAGACGGAACAACGATTGGCAGGCATGGGGACAACACCGCCGGCGAGCGACGAAGTTTATGGTGAAGCGAAACCGCGAGCAGGAAGTCGCCGAATATCAGGCGCAGTTTGAAGATAAGGACGGCAAAGGTCGTCTGAAAACGGAAGGAAACAAAGATGAATGAAAAAGAATTGACCGAATGGCTCGAAGACCGTGGGGAACTCATGGTTATGAAGAAGGACGGCGAGGGTTTCGTGATCGCTGCCCGCGCGCCGGACGGCATTTGGAAAACGGCAGAGGCGGCAACGCTGACAATGGCAATAGAAGCTTGGGAGGAAATACGATGAATATCGCTAGACCGAATAAAGAAGACCTGGACGCAGTATGGGAACTGGTCGCGTTTTTAAACAAAATTGAGCAGGGTTTGAATCCGATTTACCAACCTGCCGACCCAGAGGATGAAGACGATTTCGAATATCTGAGTGATGCGCCTGCGGATGAAGTGTTTGAAGCTTTGGAAGATAAGTCTGCCGACGCCAATTTGCCTTGGATTATGACCGTATTGGATACCTTACTGTCTTCGAATAACGACATTATTGACCAAGAATCTAGTGTTTTGGATTTCTCGCCGAAATTCAAACAGGCTGTAAAGGACACAGAAAGATTGGATTTCTTAATGGAAGTCGGGTCAGCCGAATTTTCAAAACAAAATGGTCAGAAAACCTGTTGCAGCTTAACCGAATACGGCATTAGAGGCTATGGAAGCAATTACCGCGAAGCCTTGGATGATGTGATGAAAGAGTGGAAGGAGATGTGATGACTACCGGAATGATGATTTATCTCTTGATCTGCGGGCTGATTGGTTTGGCACTGGTGGTTTTGTCGCTTATGAGCCTGATTGAAAACTGGTTTAAACAACGGACTAAAGCTGTCGTTTTTGATGCCTGCGGTATGTTTATTGGGTTGGTTGTTGTTTTTATAGCGTTTTTGGCAATTATTGGGGTGATTAAATGATTGAATCAGGGGTAAAAACTTTGTTGCGTACAACGCGAGTGAAAGTGTTTTGGAAAGCATCATCAAGGATGTTTTCACTGGGGCAATGTTAGGGTTTTGTGTGTATATCAGCCATTGGTCAGCCTCAGTGTTTTGGACATTTATCAGCGGTTTAATGTTTTTGTCTTATCTGGGCATTAAGTTGGGCAGGTTGATGCGTGGCAAGCAAACTAAGTTTGAAACTTGGTCAGAGTTTAAAGCATGGATCGATAAACAAGCCGAACTTGAAAATCACTTGGCAGGTAATGTGCAGATCGTAAAAGGCAATGGAAATGTACAGGCTGGTGGAAGTGTAAATAAGGAGACACCATGAACATCAAATGCCCGAACTGCGGGGCGGTGCATAGTCTGGACAGCTTAATCAACGATGCCGACGCATCGGCTGTATTGCGGGCTGTGTTGGAGATGGACGCTGAAATGGGCAAGGCGGCGATACGGTATGTCGGCTTGTTCCGCCCCGCCAAATCGCAGCTTTCTTGGGCGCGTACCGCGAAGCTGTTGGGCGAGTTGATGCCCATGATTAAGGCGCAGGAGGCGGAGCGCGACGGCGTGTCCCATCCCGCCCCCGCCGAGGCTTGGTTGCACGGCTTTAACGAGACCGTCAACGCCCGCGACCAAGGTCGTCTGAAACTGCCCTTAAAGTCGCATGGTTATTTGCTGGAGATTGTCAGCCAGTGGCAGGGTTCGGGGTTGCCCTCTCCCCAGTCCTCTCCAACAGGGAGAGTGGGCGAAGGCGCGCGCCGTCAAAACTGCGGCAAGGTGTGGCAGCCTTGGGCGAATGGGCAGGCGAAGATTGGGCAAAACAGGAAATCGCATCAGGCTTTGCATTGCTCGCCGCGCTCAATCTACCCAACCGCCCTGCAGCGCAGGATATGCCGGTAGTCGCGGAAATTTGGTATCGGAAACTGAAGGAGACAAACGAAATCGTCTCGCCGGAGTATGACCCGATACGGATTCAGATGGGGTTTAAGGTGTTGCAGGCGGCGGAAACATGGCCGAAACCCGCCGAACTGCTCCGAAACCTGCCGCCACGGTTGGTACCAAGGGCGATGCTGGTGAAGCCCGAGCCGGATAAGGAAAAAGGTCGTCAGAAAATGGCGGAAGTGAAAGAAGCTTTAAACAAGAAAGGTCATTGAAATGAAGAAGTGGAAAATTGAAATCAAAGAAACTGAAGAAGGTGTCGTAATTGATGCGCCATTTATCCCGGCAAGCGATGAATTGACGTCGTCGGAGTGGGCTGTAAAAGAAATAGTTGTGTTTGCTGCTTATACGGTGGCAGTAGCAGAGACAGTTGAAGATTATGTCGAGCGCGCAAAAGAGCGTATTTCCAACGCTGAACAAGTGCTTTTTGATGTTAAAAATGAAGTTCAATCAATTAATTAATCAGGAAAGGATAAAGAAAATGGCTAAAGTCGTTCTTATTATTAAAGATAGTACCAAAAACTTATTTGAGTTTGAAGTAAAAGGTTTAGAAGACGAATGTGAAAAAACTCCTGCAATCTTGGCCGGACATGCTGCCGCAGGCTATCTAAGAAAAAGACAAATAGCCCTCCACGAGAATTTTTTAGATCGAATTCTACGAGACTTATCAAATCAAGATTCTTAGAGTAAACCCGAAAGGAAAAGGAAAATGGCTAAACAACGTATCAAACAGGCGGCAATCGAAGCCGCACAAGACAAAACCGAGGTAACGGCTCATATCCGCGCTATTGGCGACCTGAACCGCGAAATCAAACGCTTGGAAACCGAAGCTGGAGATAAAAAGGCGGTCATTGAGCAGGAATACGCCGCGCTTGCCGCGCCACTGAAAGCCGAGTCGGAACGCCTGACCGCCGCCGTCGCCGCCTACTGCGAGGCACACAAGGACGATCTGACGGAAAACGGCAAGACCAAGACGGTGGATTTTGTGACGGGACTCGTCAAATGGCGCATCCGCCCGCCTAGCGTCAAGGTAACAGGCGTCGCCGCCGTCTTGGCTTGGATGTCGGAAAAAACAGCATATCAAAGCTTTATCCGCACCAAGCAGGAAATCGACAAAGACGCCATCCTGAATGAGCGCGAGCAGTTTGCCAATGGTCAGGTGCCAGGAATTAAGATTGTGTCGGGATTGGAGGATTTTGTGATTGAGCCTACGGAGCAGGAGTTGATGTGATGGCGAAAATTGTTATTACGATAGAAGACAAGATGCCAGTAAACGGCTTGCACAGCGTGACCATTAGTTATGACGGCGATTTGGAGCCGCAAGGCGAACTGACGATGGCGCAGATGACAGCTTATAACATCAAGAAATTGATGGATGCGGTTGAGTTTGAGACCGCAAAAAGGCTGAGTAAAGCAAACTGACCTACGGCTGGAAACAACCTGAAATGATTAAGGGTTGGAACTTTTAAAGCTGGATTAAAGGCCGTCTGAAATGGGTTTTAAAACCTGTTTCAGACGGCCTTTTAATTTTATATGCAATAAAAACAATAAGCTATGTAAAAGTGCAAAATAATATTTGCATTACCGCCAAAATGGCGGTAATATGCACACATGGACAGACAACAAGGTCTGCCAAATATGATTAACCAACTGACCGCTTACGGACGGATAGGAGCAAAAAATGAAAGAAAATCTTTTAAAAAACATGACCCACGAAGCGCGTGAAGTTCTTTTCTCCAAATTAAACCCTGAAAATGATTACATTTGCCAAGCATTAAAAAAAGCCCAAGACGAATTTGACGAAAAACTTAATCAAGCCGCCCAACCTCATGGATTCTTCGGTCGTGCTATGATCGATGAAAAATCTGTTTTGGGCGAGGTTGACTTTCTTAAATACCAACGAATCAGCAAAATTCTTGCAAACCGCGAAGAGATGCTCTCAAAAAGGAAAAACCTTATTTTAAATTTACTGGGTTTCTTTAATTAAGTTTCAATAATGCCGCCTCTGGCGGCTGAAAGGTCAAAAATGAAATTCTTGATAAACGTCATCAAAACCGAAAAAGTTGAAGTAAAACGCCAATACGAAACTGTTACACGATTTAATCGAATCAACACAGGAGAAACAAAAGAAGTGGAGTTCAAGCCTGAACAAAATCTTTTAATTGTAGATGGGAAAGAATTCAAGGTGCATGAAGTTTCGTTCAAACAAATCACAATCGGAAACGAAGACGTTCTAACGGCTCAAATCATGACATACAAAAATGGGGAGCAACATTTATTCTATTCGCTCGATGTGCCTGCATTTTGGGATATGTTCGATAGTTTAAATTGGGGTAAAAAAGTTTTTGGTGGATATATTAAGAATTAAGCTTTGGAGCTATTAATGATTGATAATATGGAGTTTGGATACACTCCGTCAAATCTAAAATCCCTGCGCCAAAAGTACGGTTTATCGCAACGAGAAGTGGCTGATTTGTTGGGTATCGATATTAGCAGCCTACAAAGATGGGAGGCTGATGTAGGGCAAAAGAGCCATCGTGATATGCCTCTTTCCAAATGGCTGGAATTGGTCGATATATTAAACGGCAAAATCCTTTAAAAGGTCGTCTGAAACGTTTTCAGACGGCTTTTTTCATGCCTGCCCGTTTCGCAAAAAAACAGCGGCTTACTACAACATATAGTATTTTATCTGTATAATATGCGCTAATTAATCAATATATTGTGTTTTAGGGGTTTGAAATGCGCCGTGCGTTGATTGCGAAAATCAAGATTGCTCAAAAGGAGCTGGGCTTGGATGATGCGACGTATCGCGCGGTCTTGGAGCGTGTGACGGGCAAGCGGTCGTGTACTGAGTGCAGTATCCCTGAGCTGGAGCGCGTGGTCGAGGATTTGCGCCAACATGGGTTTGCGCCGAAAAAGACGGCGGGACAACGGCCGAACCGCCGCGAGTCTGCCGACCCGATGATGCGCAAAATCGAAGCCCTGCTGCTGGATAACGGCTGGTCTTGGAATTATGCGCACGGCACGGCGAAAAAGATGTTTAAGGTTGACCGCGTTGAATGGTTGTCCGACGGCAATATGCACAAGTTGGTGGCGGCTTTGCAGATTAGTGCGAACCGCAAGAAAAGGAGAAAACGGGATGAGTTTGAACTGGGAGATGACAGAGCAGGATTTTGAGGACGTGAAACATCTGCTGCCGCACAGCGTGGTGGCGATGATTACGGTTATCGGGCTGGAGGCGACGTTTCACATGGTTAAGGTTTGGGGCGGGACGAATTATCCGATTTCGAATCGCCGCCGCAATACGCGTCAAAGCCGAATCTTACACGCGCAACTGGTTGAGGACATCGGCGAGGAGGCAGCGGGGCGGTTGGAGCGTGCTTATGTCGGGCAGCCTTTCTTGGCGATTCCGCGCTGCTGGGATGCGATGCGCGAACTTCGCAACCGGTTCATCCGCCGCCAATATGATGCGATGAGCGCGGAAGGTTTGAGCGATTTGTTTATTGTGCGCGAGCTGGTGTTGGCGCATAAGCTGTCAACACGAAATATCCGATACATCCTAAAAGAGGCCGACCGCGAGGCGGCGGCAAGGGCGCAGGCTGATTTGTTTGCGGTATGATGGTTTTGTTTTCCTTGTGTGTTTGAGTAGACCTTTTTTCCCTGCTTCGTGCAGGGATTTTTTTTTAACCTGCCTTCCGCTGAATGCAAGCCTGACGGGGCTTGGGGGTCGTCTGAAAAGGTTTAATGGGGTTTTAAAACTATCTATTTGAGGTATTTATGGCCCAGCAAAAAGAACTCCCTTGGATTGCTGAAGCGCGAAAGTATATCGGTCTGACAGAAATCCCCGGTAAAAACCACAACCCGACCATTTTGAATTGGCTTCACGGGCTGAAAGCTTGGTGGAAAGACGATGAAACGCCGTGGTGCGGAGTATTCGCAGCCCATTGTTTGCGAGCCGGTAACCGAGACATCCCGAAGGATTGGATGCGCGCCAAAGAATATGCTTTTTGCGGCAAACGCCTTACCAAGCCTGCTTACGGCTGTTTGGTCGTGTTTACGCGACAAGGCGGCGGTCATGTTGGTTTTGTTGTCGGCAAGGACAAGGCAGGCAATCTGTTGGTTTTGGGCGGCAATCAAGGCAACCGCGTCAGCATCGCGGCATTTCCGACGTCCCGCGTGGCTGCGTATGTGTGGCCGTCTGTCGGCGGTGCGCCTCTTGACCCCACTCCGGAGCGTTACAACCTGCCATTGGGCGGTGCGGCAATGAGCAGGAGCGAGGCATGAAAAAGGCTTTGATTGCTTTGGCATTGGCGGCATTGAAACCGCAGGTACCTGAATTTGAGATTAAACCTGCCCGCGTGGGCAACCTGAAACAACATCCGAGCCTGCGCTTGGGTAAATCAGGCGTGGCAGCCGCCAAACGTGCGGCGCGCAAACGTAAGAACCGTCGTTAATCATGGGACAGGTTAATTTTTACGAAAAGATGATTGAGCAATGGTCGCGAAAAAGCCACGAGGCAAGCGAACAGGCAGATTTGGCTGCGTTTGAATTTGCGGAGGGCGAACTTGCCAATTATCGGGAAATGCTGAAACGGCATCTGCAAAACGGGAGTGTGAAATAAAATATGCGGATTTTCGACATTTTTAAAAAACCCTGCGACAGGCAATGTGTCGCACTCGAAGCTGTGGGCAAACGTCGCTTGCGCGGCGGGTACGGTTAAATTTGTGATGTTGCCCGACCCGTCGGCAGAAATTTGGGCGGTGTATTTGGGCGTCGTAGGCGGCTATGCGGTGGCACGCTCGTTGGTCAGCGTCAAACGTCAGGAGGTCGAGAATGAATCCGAAACTCGTGAAGCTGTTGGCGAATAACTGGCAACCGATTGCCATCATCGCGCTTGTCGGCACGGGTTTGGCGGTGTCGCACCATCAAGGCTACAAGTCGGCTTTTGCCAAACAGCAAGCCGTCATCGACAAGATGGAACGCGAAAAGGATCAGGCCTTGCGTCTGTCGGCGCAAAACTACGCACGCGAGCTGGAACAAGCCCGCGAAGAAGCAAAACAATCTGAAGCCAAGGCGCACGCCGTCGGTGTGGAATTGGCACAAAAGCAGGCGGAAGTCAGTCGTCTGAAAACGGAAAACAAAAAGGAAATCGAAAATGCGCTTACTCAAGACCGCCAAAAAGCAGGCGGCGGTTGTATTGACGGCCTTGGCTCTCACAGCCTGCGCCTCTACGCCCGCGCCCTCGGCTACGGAAATTAAGATTGTCGAAAAGGTGGTTATGCCGACACCGCCCGCTGCGTTGATGGTCGCACCAGTGCGCCCGAATCCGCCGGAAGACGGCAAGACGGCAACGCTGCTCGAACATGCTGCCGAGTTTGGCGGCTATGTTTCGGAGCTGGAAAACCAAAACGCAGCGTGGCGCGACTGGGCAGGCAATCGCTCCCGCAAAGTCGGCGACTGACAAAAAAGCCCGCGTAGGGCGCGGGCTGAGGGTAAAAGCGGATTTTATACCTCTTTTACAGGGGTCGCGGCGGTAGTGTTTTTCACCAAATCGACTGCGTGCTGGCAGTTTTGCTTGCTGGTGTAGCCTTGGCCCTGAGCGATGATTTCATGGTTGGCTGCTTTCAAATGCCAACGGTATTCGCCTTTTGCGTCTTTATAGATTTCAAAATACATAAGGTTTCTCCTATGAATGAGTACACGTTTTCTTACCGCTTTGACGGTAAGTCCTGGTCATTGAGCATTTGGGCGGACAGCCCTGAAGAAGCCCGGGCAAAATTTCGGGCTGCACGGGAAAATGCGCAGTATGACGGCGAAGTTGTAACAAAGATTTATACATTTGTAAATATTTCGTGGGTTAAGAAGTTGTACAGACGGATAAAATATTTAATGGGTATCAAAGAATGACCTACCGTGAATTAGTTGAACGTCAGTTGGCTGTGCGCCATGCCGATTTGGAATTGGGCTTAAGCCGCGCCCGCGAACAAGAGCCGTTTGTCATCCATGTTTCTAATCTGCTGGATAAGGCAGGGTTTGAATATACGGTACGGATGAATAAGGATTTTCAGACGACCTTTAACCTTGAATATCCAAATACAAACTACGACACCTTTAAGCGTGCAGTTTGGCAGACGATTTCGGCGTATTACTGCGTTTGTAACGATGGGGATGGACTCGAAATTTCCAGCAATCGCCCTGACGGCTACTCCGTCCGTATCGTATTCGGCGATGTGCCGGTTTAAAGGGGTTTTAAATGGACTTTGAATTTGGTTTTAAAACCTTGTGGCCGATTGCGACGGCAGCGTTTTGGTTTTGGGTCAACGGCATTTCAGGTCGTCTGAAAGAGGCGGACAAGCGCATTGAAGACCTGAAAGAGGAGCTACACGAAGTAAAGCTCTCTTATCACACCAAGCAGGATGCCCAAGCCGACCGCAAAAATATCGCAGCGTCTTTGGAGCGCATCGAAAACAAACTTGAAAAAATGAATGAAAAATTAGACAGGAAAGCGGACAAATCATGAAAGACCCGATTTTAGAAGCCTTGGCGCGTATCGAAGCCAAACAGGATGACATGCTCGCCAATCAGGCGCGCATGGACGAAGAATTGCAGCAAATTAAGAAAGACTGCAAGAAATCTGCTGCGGTCTACGGCGGCCTTGGCGGCGTGATTGTAACGACCGGCTGGGAGCTGCTGCGAGCCAAGTTCGGGGGCTGATATGGCACACCCGAAAGAAACCCGCGAAAAGCTGCGCCGACTGTACGTCAGCGACGGCCAAACTCTTGAAATTGCGGCGATGATGTGCGAATCCCGACAGCTACCGCCCGTAGTTGGAAACGTGCCGCCAAAGAGACCGGCGACGATTGGGACAAAGTGCGCGCTGCCTACACCTTGGCGGGCGGCGGCATCGAAGACTTGAGCCGCTCGCTGCTGGCGGGTTTTTTGGTGCAGTACCAATCGACGATGACGATGTTGCAAGACACGTCGATTGAAGAGCTGATGCCGTCCGAGCGCGCCAAATTGTTGGCGAGCCTGTCGGATGCGTTTACCAAGACCGTGGCGGCAAACGCCAAAGTGATGCCGGAAACGTCAAAACTGGCGACGGCGATTGAGGTGTTGGAATTGTTTGGCGAAGTGGTCAAGGAGCGATACCCGCAACACTTGCAGGCTTATGTCGAGTTGGTCGAGCCGCTGGGTGTGGAAATTGAAAAGAAATACAGGTAAGCGATATGCAAAAAGTTGAATACACCCATAAGGGATGGTTTTTATTTTGCCCGATTTGGGTTGCAGATTGGGATAGCGAAGTGCCGGCAGTTGCACCGCGCTATAAGCTGGAGCCGTTGTTTTGGCTCGCCGACCAGTTTTTTTACTTTATGTCAGCCATGAACGAAATGAAAACGGGAGAGCCGTTGCCCTTTTGTTTCATGGTTAACCCCGAGCCGCTGAAAAAGCCGGTTGTCCACTATTACGAATAAAACATGAAGTCCAAAGAGTTTTTAAAGTCGCTTGCCGAATACGCCGCCCAACTCCGCCAAATCATTGAGGCAGAGGTGGACGGCTTCGACGCGTCGACTGTCGCCATTGCAGAGCGTCGGGCGAAGGTATTAGACCCGGTCAACGGGTACGAGTATTTCGTAAACACATATTTTCCGCACTATGTCCGCTCGCCCGAAAAGTCGCTGCTGCACAAGTTTTTATTTTCCCGACTGCCCGAAATCTTGAGGTCGTCTGAAGGCATCAACGAGGCAACCGCCGCCCCGCGCGGCGAGGCGAAATCGACGCTGGTTACGCAACTGTTTACGCTTTGGTGCGTGGTAACAGGGCGCAAGCATTACGCGGTCATTGTGATGGACAGTATCGACCAAGCCTATCCCATGCTGGAGGCAATCAAGGCAGAACTTGAGTTCAACCCGCGCCTTAAAACCGACTTTCCGGAGGCTTGCGGACAGGGTCGCGTTTGGCAGGCGGGGACTGCGGTAACGGCAAACGAAGTCAAAATCCAAGTGGCGGGCAGTGGCAAAAAGTTGCGCGGTCTGCGCCACGGCCCATACCGCCCCGACCTCGCCGTCCTCGACGATATCGAGAACGACGAACAGGTACGCAACCCCGAGCAACGCGACAAACTCGAAACTTGGCTGAAAAAAGCTGTCCTCGCCTTGGGTGGTGCGGGGCAGAAGTTTGACGTGATTTATATCGGCACCATCCTGCACTACGACAGCGTGTTGAACCGCACCCTGAATAACCCGTTTTGGCACGCGACCAAGTTTAAAGCCATGCTCGAATGGCCTGACCGCATGGATTTGTGGGACAGATGGGAGGAGCTTTACCGCAACGACGGCGAAGCGGTGGCGCAGGCGTTTTATCTCGCCAACAAAGACGAGATGGAGCGCGGCGCGCAAACAAGCTGGGCGGCTCGCGGCGTACTCGCGCTGATGAAAATCCGCGCCCGCGACGGCCATGCGACATTTGATTCAGAATATCAAAACGACCCGGTCAGCGGCGAAGATGCGCCGTTTGCCGAAAACATCAAATACTGGTCGGAATTGCCGGACGATTTGGTGTACTACGGTGCGCTCGACCCGTCGTTGGGTAAAGCGGGCGCGGGACGCGACCCGTCGGCAATTTTGGTCGGTGGTTATCAAAAATCAACGGGTCGTCTGTTCGTAACCGTTGCCCAAGTTAAAAAACGCCTGCCCGATTTGATTATCGAGGACGTGATCCGCATCCAAAAAGAGGCGCGGGTCAAGCCTGTTTTGTGGGTGGTGGAGACGGTGCAATTCCAAGAGTTTCTTAAAGATGAGCTGATTAAACGCGGTGCGCGGTCGGGTGTGCATATCCCCGTGCGCGGTATCAAGCCGTCATCGGACAAGATGTTGCGGATTGAGACTTTGCAGCCGCATATGGCAAACGGGCTGATTTTGCTCAACCCCGACCAAAAGACCTTAATCAGCCAGTTGCGCCACTTCCCGAAAGCCGACCACGACGACGGACCCGATGCGCTGCATATGCTGTGGATGGCGGCAACAACGGGCAATGTGTCAAACAGGGCGCGTGCGATTGATTTGCCTGCGCCGATGTTGGATATGTGATTTTAAGGTCGTCTGAAACCGTTTTCAGACGACCTTTCGGAGTAAAAAATATGTTCGGATTGATTAAAAGTGCAACGCGGAAAACCGCCATCAAGACATTGACGAGCGCGACCGAAGATGCGTTGGAAAGCCTGTTTTCGAATATGGAAGGCACGGACGCGCTGCTTTCGCGCCTCGGTGTGGACAGACAGCAGGCATTGGACGCGGTGGTAAGCGATGACGAGGTGGCTGCCTGTTTGGAGGATTTACATGCGGCCATGCTCAACAAGACTTGGCGGATTTACGGCGAGGATTTGGGCGACGAGGATAAAGACCGCCTGTGGAAAACGCTTAAACGCCACCTGCCCGCGCTTGCCGAAATCGTCCTGACGGCTCGACTGGGCGGATACGGTGTGGGTCGTTATGTCTATCAGCCCGAACCCGACGGCTTTTTGACGATTAAACACATCAGCAACAAGAGCGGCGAATTGGCGAAATATATCCCCTACCGCGACGGTTCGCTGGTGTATCGCGGTACTGGCGGCGAGGAGGCTTGCAATACGGATGTCTTGTATCTCTTTATTGCCCATCGTGCGACATCGACCAATCCTGCGGGCGAAATGGCGGCGGCGCGGCTGTATGCGCCTGTCGCGTTGCGTAAAAAAGGCTTTATTTATGCGGCGCAATTTATCACGCGCTACGCCCAGCCGTATTTGATTGCCAAAATCCAAGCCAACAGCGAGGACGATCACAACGGATTTATGAGCCGTTTTTACCGCTTTGTTTCCGGCGGCGCGTTGAGTATCGACCGCGAGGACGATGTGATGATGCTGCAAAACAGCGCGGACGGTCAGGCATTCCGCCGATTGGAAAACCTCGCCAATGCGCGTATCCAAAAAACGCTGTTGGGCAAGGTCAAAACCAGCGACCTTGAGACTGCCAGCCGCGCCAGCCAAGAGACCGAAGAAAACAACCGCGACGAGCGCATCGGCGCGTACCTTGCCCTTTTGTCCCGCGCCGCGCAGCACTTTATCGACGCGCTCGTGATGGTCAACAACGCCTACGGCAAGACCATCAACGCGCCAAAGGGCGTGTGGTTTGAGTTTGAAGATGAAATTAAGGTCGATAAAACCCGCGCCGAGCGCGACAAGATGTATATGGATACGGGACAGCTTTTACTGACCGAAACCTACTACCGCGACATCTTGGGCTTCGAGCCGGAGCATTTCGAGCTGCGCGACCCGAAAGCGTCGTCTGAAAACCCTGCACCCGCCAAATTCAGCCTGCGCCTGTCTGACGGCCTTGCCCATAATGCGCCTGATACGGCGGAGCAAGCAATCGCCCGCCCGAAAATGGAAGCGGTGTTGGGTTTGCTGGAAAGCTGCAAAGACTACGCCGAATTTGAGGAAAAGCTGTCCAAGCTTGATTTGAGCAAGGGCGACAATCTCTTGATTCAGCGTTTGGTTTCAGACGGCCTTTCGGCTTGGGCTGACGGAGCGGACGATGGACGGGATTGAATACAACTTCGTGGGGCTGGTCGATAAAGCCGCCTTCGAGCATTTCAAAGCCAAGAAAATCCTGCCCGGATTCAGTCATTACGATGTATGGCTGTATCAGCACAGCCTTGCGTTTACCGTCGCCAAGATGATGGACGCGGATATGCTTGCCGAAGTCAAAGACGCCATCGAATCCGCGCAACAAAACGGCACGGCGTTTGCCGATTTTAAAAAGCGTTTAAAACCGTATTTGATGGCGAAAGGCTGGTGGGGCGAGCAAGTGTTGACCGACCCGATGGACGGCGAGCCGAAATTGGTACAGCTCGGCAGTACACGTCGTCTGAAAACCATCTTTAACACCAATATGCAAACCGCCTTTGCGGCGGGGCAGTGGCAGCGGATTCAGGCAAACAAAAAAGCCTTGCCGTATTTGCGTTACAACCATTCCGCCGCCGGGCATCCGCGCGACAGCCATAAACGCTACTACGGCTTAGTCCTGCCGGTTGACCACGACATTTGGAAAGTCATCTTTCCGCCCAACGGCTACGGCTGCAAATGCTCGGTTTCCGCACTGACCCGTCGGCAGGCGGAGCGTGAGGGCATCAGCGGCGAGCCTGATGTGGATATGGTCGAGTTTACCAATCCGCGCACAGGCAAAACGGTATTGATTCCCGACGACATCACGCCGAGCTTCGCGCACAACCACGGCGACCGATTGGGCGCGATGGACGCGATGTTTGGCGAGAAAAACGGCGAAGAGGCACTGGCCGCCATGATTGCCGAGCGCGAGGCGTGGTTGGACAAGCGGTACAGCGTGCCGTCTGACAAAGTGGCGGTGTTGGCTTTGCCGGACAAGGTGTCGGAAAAAGAAGTGCGCAGGCTGACAAAAGAGCAGTCTGCCAACAATACCAAAGACCACGAAGCAAGAGCTGCGGCAGCGTGGCAGGCTGAAACGGGCGACAGGCTGGAAGTGTTCGATTTGGCGGTAGAAAAAGGCAAAGGACAAGCCGATTATCTGATTGTTTCAGACGACCTGCCCCGCGAGGAATGGGCAAAACTGGATTTTATGTTTACCGAAAATCCCGAACGTGCGGAATTGATGAACCGTTATTTTGCACACACCGCAGGGGCGTGGAATACCAAGGTCGACAAGATTCAGGAGCATTTTGATAAAGCCGATATTGTCCCGCTTGATTTACGCCATCTGAATGCGGCAAACCGGCATAAATTGTTGCAGTATGTGTTATCATTGCCGAAAGAACAGCGGGATAAAGTCCGCTTATTGGTAAAAATATCGGAGTAAGTCATGCCGTCTGAACTGTATGTCAGCCGCGAGGTAAAAGTATTTTTAGGCGGGAAAACCGCCCCGTCCGAATTGTTGGACTATCTGTACCCGCGTCTTGCCGAAATCGACAAGGAAGCAGCCGACCAAATGCAGGGTGAGTTTTCGGGCTGCGTATTTTCGATTGCGGATTTGTCCGCTGCGGCATTCGCCCGTGTGCGCGGATGGATACTTGAGGCTGCTGAAAAGTCCGAGTGGATTAAGCCCTACAAAGCCGATTTAAAAACCGCCCTAGAAGCTGATCCGAGATTTAAACCTGTATAACCGAAGGTCGTCTGAAACCGTTTCAGACGACCTTTTTTCATAACCGCCCAAATTTCGCGTTTAAGCGCGTTTTTATCGGTCGGGATAGGCAAAGATATGTCCGAGAGTTTAAATGCAATCTGACGCAGCCCTAAAAGCCCTCTGAAAACGTTTTTGAAACCGCCCCCGTCTGCATTTTCGGATATGCCCTAAATTTGCGATTTTAGGCGGGTCGGATAACAAAGATAGGCAAAACCCCCGTCAGAATCTTAAAAATCAATCTGACGCGATTCTAAAGCGGTTAAAGTGGGTATTTTTATATTTTGCGCGTAAGGATTTTTAAAAAGGTCGTCTGAAACCTGAAATACGGTTTCGGGCGGCCTTTTGCATTTTAGACAACAAAGTGAAGTCATGCCGCCGTCTGTTTGCCGTCATGCGTTGCACAATGGCGGCTATGAATACGAAAACATCACCCCTCAATATCAAGTTGTCCGCCGCGCTGCCGGTTGCCTTGGCGACCCGTGCGGATGATGTGCGCACCTTTAAGGGCGTTCGCCAATTCGGGCAAGCCCGTTCGGTTACGGCGGTTATCAGACCGTTGTTGATTTGGCAGAACTGTCGCACCAAAGCGTCCCGTTCCGTTCTGCTGGAAACATTCGCCGCTGAAAATGGACCGGGCGTGTGCAGCCTGTCGGTCACGGCGGACGGTCTGATTGCCGA